>NZ_DAITON010000022.1:0-23612 GCF_036834105.1 Anoxybacillus sp.
CCGCTCGGTTATCCGATTTTAGGAACGGAGCAAACGTTAGCGACATTTACAGGTGATACGTTGCGTCAATACATGTATGAAACGTATACGCCAGACCAAGTTGTCGTTTCCATCGCAGGAAATGTCGACGAATCGTTTATTCAACAAGTAGAAGCGTATTTCGGTACATTTACGAGACAAAAAGGAAACGACGCGTACGTACCACCGACGTTTTATCCGAACAAAATGGCGCGCAAAAAAGAAACAGAGCAAGCCCACGTATGTATCGGGTTTAATGGATTGCCAATCGGTCATGAAGACATTTATAGCTTAATTATTTTAAACAATATTTTAGGTGGAAGCATGAGTAGCCGTCTATTTCAAGAGGTACGTGAGCAACGTGGATTAGCATACTCCATTTTCTCTTATCATTCTTCATATCGTGATGGGGGAATGGTAACGATTTATGGAGGAACAGGAAGTCAACAGCTCGATCTTTTATTCGATACGATTCAGCAGACAATCGAACAATTAAAACAAGACGGCATTACGGAAAAAGAGCTAGAAAATAGCAAAGAGCAAATGAAAGGAAACTTAATGCTTAGCCTAGAAAGTACGAATAGCCGGATGAGTCGGAACGGGAAAAATGAGCTTCTGCTTGGCCGCCATCGTTCGCTCGATGAAATCATTGAAAGCATTGATCGCGTGACGAAAGAAAGTGTTGATCGCATGGCGCAAACGATTTTTACAGACGACTTTTCTGTTGCGCTCATCAGTCCAGAAGGAACATTACCAAAAAGCCTGCGAGAATGAACTTGCAGGCATTTTTTTGTGCCTTTTCTCTACAATGATAAAGAAGGGGGGATCATATGCGATTAAGTGAATTGAGCGGAAAAGAAATCGTTGATATGAAGCGGGCCGAACGGCTTGGTATTTTAGGACAGACAGATTTAGAGATCAATGAACGAACAGGTCAAATTCAAGCGCTCCTTATTCCAACAACCAAATGGTTTGGCTTTCGAAAAGACGGGACAGATATACGTGTACCGTGGAGCCGCGTCAAAAAAATTGGCTCGGATATGATTTTAATTGATGTCGATGATTAGACACCTCAAATGGGTGTCTTTTTTCATTTTCTGCTCACCGTTTGATGAGCAGCATCATAAGATGTGAAAGTAACGATGGGCAAAAAACTAGTTGGATAAGAGGGTGAATGAACTCATGCTGACAGGAATGCATGTTGCGATCATGGGTGGGGATGCTCGGCAGCTTGAAGTCATTCGGAAATTGATGGAACTTGACGCGAAATTGTCACTCGTTGGCTTCGATCAATTAGACCATGGCTTTGCTGGGGTAACGAAAATGAAAATTCATGAAGTCGATTTTCATGATGTAGATGCCATCATTTTACCTGTTCACGGAACGAATATGGACGGCGAGATTCAAACAGTCTTTTCAAACGAAAAAATGATGTTTACAGAAGAGTTGCTTCGTCAAACACCGGCGCATTGTACCGTCTATTCAGGGATCACAAATGATTATTTAGATCATGTAATCAAGTCGGTCGGGCGGAAGCATATTCAACTATTTGAACGTGACGATGTCGCGATTTACAACTCTATTCCGACGGCAGAGGGAACAGTCATGATGGTCATTCAACATACAGATGTAACCATTCACGGCTCGCGTATCGCTGTTTTAGGTTTAGGACGTGTAGGGATGACCGTTGCCCGAACGTTTGCGGCTTTGGGAGCACGAGTCAAAGTCGGGGCTCGCCGCTCTGAACATTTAGCACGCATTGCAGAAATGGCGTTAGAACCGTTTCACTTGAACGATTTAGAGCAACACGTAAAAGATATTGATGTTTGCATTAATACGATTCCACATATGGTTGTGACTGCAAGCGTTATTGCAAAAATGCCTGCGCATACGCTTATTATCGATTTGGCGTCTAAGCCTGGCGGAACAGATTTTCGCTATGCTGAAAAGCGTGGGATTCAAGCGCTATTGGCCCCAGGACTTCCTGGTATCGTCGCTCCAAAAACAGCGGGGCAAATTGTAGCGAATGTGTTGGCACAACTTCTTTCTGTGGATTTGAAAAAACGAAAGGAGAATAAAAAATGAACGTACAAGGAAAGCGGATAGGTTTTGGTTTAACAGGATCGCATTGTACGTACGATGCCGTCATGCCCGAAATAGAAAAATTAATAGCTAAAGGGGCGGATGTCATACCGATTGTTTCATATACGGTACAGTCGACAAATACACGGTTTGGCAAAGGGGAAGAATGGGTGAAGAAGCTGGAAGAGATGACAGGTCATCAAGTCATTGATACAATTGTAAAAGCGGAGCCGTTAGGGCCGAAATTACCGCTTGATTGTATGGTCATTGCCCCATTAACAGGGAACTCGATGAGTAAGTTAGCGAACGCCATGACTGATTCCCCTGTGTTAATGGCCGCCAAAGCAACGATGCGCAATCATCGTCCGGTCGTTGTTGGCATTTCGACAAATGATGCGCTTGGCTTAAACGGTGTCAATTTAATGAGATTAATGGCAGCGAAAAATATTTACTTTATTCCGTTCGGGCAAGATGACCCATTTAAAAAACCGAATTCGATGGTTGCTCATATGCCGTTGTTGCTTGATACGGTAGAAGCGGCGCTAGAAGGGCGGCAAATTCAGCCGGTTATCGTCGCTCATAAATAAACAGTTGCAAGAAAATTTATAAAAAACGTCTCTCCTTTACGAATGAATGTGCTAAAATAAATGATATTAAAATTGTCTATCAGTTGGAAGGAGAAGAAGAGATGGAACAAAAAGGATTACATGTCGCAGTCGTTGGTGCGACAGGAGCTGTCGGACAACAAATGATTCAAACGTTAGAAAAAAGAAATTTCCCAATTGCAAAATTATCTTTGCTTTCATCGGAACGTTCAGCTGGGAAAAAAGTGATGTTTAAAGGTGAAGAAATCGAGGTACAAGCAGCGAAGCCAGAAAGCTTTGAAGGTGTTCATATCGCGTTATTTAGCGCAGGAGGAACGGTATCGAAACAGCTTGCTCCAGAAGCGGTAAAACGCGGTGCAATCGTTGTCGATAACACGAGCGCGTTTCGTATGGATGAAAACGTACCGCTTGTCGTTCCGGAAGTGAATGAAGCAGATTTACATTGGCATAACGGAATTATTGCAAATCCAAATTGCTCAACAATTCAAATGGTCGTTGCCCTCGAACCAATTCGTCAAGCGCTCGGATTAAAGCGCGTCATCGTCTCGACATACCAAGCTGTGTCAGGGGCAGGGGCGCAAGCTGTTGAAGAATTAAAAACGCAAACAGCGCAAATGTTAAATGGGCAAAAAGTGACACCAGAAATTTTGCCTGTAAAATCGGATCGTAAACATTATCCGATCGCATTTAATGCCATTCCGCAAATTGATAAGTTCCAAGATAACGGATTCACGTTCGAAGAAATGAAGATGATTAATGAAACGAAAAAAATTATGCATATGCCTGAGCTAGAAGTAGCGGCAACGTGCGTGCGCATTCCGGTCATGACAGGTCATTCCGAATCTGTATATATTGAAATTGAAAAAGAAGGTGTAGGAGTTGACGAGTTGAAATCATTATTGAAAGAAGCGCCTGGTGTCGTACTGCAAGACGATCCAAGCGAACAGCTATATCCGATGCCTTTATATGCCACAGGGGAAAATGATGTATTTGTCGGTCGTATTCGTAAAGATTTAAATCGTGATACAGCATTCCATTTATGGATCGTTTCTGATAACTTGTTGAAGGGAGCAGCTTGGAACTCTGTTCAAATTGCTGAAAGTCTTTTAAAATTAGGACTTGTGAAAGCGTAAAATCAGCATCGAGGTGTTGACGTTGAAAATTATCGTTCAAAAATTTGGCGGCACGTCTGTTCGTGATGAACACGGCCGAAATTTAGCGCGCAAACATATTGAAAAAGCGCTGCAAGATGGGTATAAAGTGGTTGTCGTCGTCTCAGCGATGGGGCGAAAAGGAGATCCATATGCAACGGATACGTTGCTTAGCCTCATTGATGGGGCAAATGCACAGGTGACCAATCGGGAAAAAGATTTACTCATGGCGTGCGGTGAAATTATTTCAAGCGTTGTATTCACAAACATGTTAAATAAGCACGGGATAAAAGCGACAGCCTTCACTGGGGCGCAAGCAGGTTTCCGCACAAACAAAGATCATACGAATGCGAAAATCGTCGATATGCGTTGCGAGCGCTTATTGCGTGCGCTAAAAGAGCATGACGTTGTCGTTGTTGCAGGCTTTCAAGGAGCTGCTGAAAACGGAGACGTAACGACGATTGGTCGCGGAGGAAGCGATACGTCTGCGGCGGCGCTTGGGGCTGCGCTCGGTGCGGAGTGGATCGACATTTTCACCGATGTGGAAGGGGTGATGACGGCAGATCCGCGCATCGTAGAGAATGCACGACCACTTGATGTCGTCACGTATACAGAAATTTGCAACATGGCGTATCAAGGGGCAAAAGTCATTCATCCACGTGCGGTCGAAATTGCGATGCAGGCGAAAGTGCCACTCCGCATTCGTTCGACATATTCCGATGCGCCTGGCACGCTCGTCACAACGATCGCGAAAAAAGGAAGCGATGTAAAGGAGCGACTAGTGACAGGAATTGCACACGTTTCAAACATTACGCAAATTAAAGTACCGGCTAAAGAGGGACATTACGATTTACAAGCTGAAGTATTCAAAGCGATGGCGAATGAAGGAATTAGTGTAGACTTCATTAACATTTCGCCGAATGGAGTCGTATATACCGTATCAAGCGATGTCGCAGATCGAGCGGTTGCCACGTTGCAAAAGCTCGGTTACGAACCAACAGTTACTCGTGGATGTGCGAAAGTATCGACTGTCGGTGCAGGCATTGCTGGTGTTCCAGGTGTTACAGCAAAAATTGTTACAGCGCTATCTGAACGGGGCATTCAAATCTTGCAGTCTGCAGATAGCCATACGACCATTTGGGTACTTGTGAAAGAAGAACATTTAAAAGAAGCGGTCAATGCGCTTCACGATGCGTTTCAGCTTGCTAAACAGCCGAATTCGGCTGAATCATATGAATGGAGTTAGGAGTGAAACATTGTGGTTCAATTTGGTCAAATTGCCACAGCAATGGTAACACCATTTGACAATAAAGGAAACATTGATTTTGCGAAAACGACGCAATTAGTTAACTATTTAATTGAAAATGGCACCGATTCGCTCGTTGTTGCTGGAACGACAGGAGAATCTCCAACGCTGACGACAGAGGAAAAATTGGCGCTTTTTCGCCACGTCGTTGAAGTTGTAGACGGACGCGTGCCAGTTATTGCTGGGACAGGAAGCAATAATACGCGCGCTTCCATTGAGTTGACGAAAAAAGCAGAAGATGTTGGGGTCGATGCGGTGATGATCGTCGCCCCTTATTACAACAAGCCGAACCAAGAAGGCATTTATCAACATTACAAGGCGATTGCAGAGAGCACATCGTTACCAGTGATGGTATACAACATTCCGGGGCGGGCGGTTGTCAATATTTCTGTTGAAACGATTATCCGCCTTTCTGAAATTCCGAACGTTGTAGCTGTTAAAGATGCAAGTGGTAATTTAGATGCGATGACAGAAATCATTGCAAAAACGCGCGACGATTTTATGTTGTATAGCGGAGATGACGGATTGACGCTTCCGGTGTTAGCGATTGGTGGAAGCGGCGTTGTTTCGGTCGCCTCACACATTATCGGAAACGACATGAAAGAAATGATCCAAGCGTTTATGCGTGGGGACAATCGGGAAGCGGCAGCGATGCATCAACGGATATTGCCGATCATAAAAGCATTATTTGCTGCTCCGAGCCCTGTGCCAGTAAAAACGGCTCTACAATTAAAAGGATTAGATGTCGGTTCCGTTCGTCTTCCGCTCGTGCCACTAACGGAACAAGAGCGGTTGCAACTTATGCGTGTGCTACAAGGTTAAAAGAAAGGGAATTCATCCCTTTCTTTTTTGTTGTTGAATCAGTTATAATGGATGTAAGTGACTTTGAGCGGGCTAGTTTGTTTGACTGTAGGAGGATTTGATGATGAAACGAGCAGAGAAAATACGTGTATTTGCCCTTGGCGGCGTCGGAGAGGTAGGAAAAAATATGTACGTCGTCGAGGTAGACGAAGACATTTTCGTTCTGGATGCAGGTCTTATGTTCCCAGAGGACGAAATGTTTGGCATTGATATGGTTATTCCTGATATTTCATATTTAGTTGAGCAACAAGGGCGCATTCGCGGTATTTTTTTAACGCACGGTCATGACGATCATATTGGGGCGATTGCGTACGTGCTACGAAAAATTACTGTACCTGTGTACGGAGCAAAATTGACTCTTGCGCTTATGGAAGAAAAACTGAAGGAACAAGGAATTACATCCAAGGCGAAGCGTATAGAAATACATGCAGATAGTGAAGTCGTATTTGATAAAGCGGTCGTATCGTTTTTTCAGACGAATCATAGCATCCCGGATTGCCTTGGTGTCAGCATTCGCACATCGCAAGGTGCGATTGTATACACAAGCGATTTTAAATTTGATCAAACGCCTGTTGGGGTATGTCGCACCGATTTTGGAAAAATGGCGCAAATTGGAGCGCAAGGTGTACTTTGTTTACTATCCGATAGCACAAATGCAGAAAAACCGGGGTATACGGGTTCAGAAGCGATTGTTGGCCAAGAAATTTCTGACGTCATTTACAATGCGAGCGGACGCATTATTGTAGCGTGCTTTGCATCAAACATTACGCGCATTCAACAAGTGTTACATGCTGCACGTGATCATAGACGAAAAGTTGTTATTATGAGCCGTCATATGCATAAAGTGATCGATATTGCGGTGCGCCTCGGGTATTTAAAATTTGATGAAAATATGATTATTTCGATGAATGAAGTTGATCGCTACAACGATCGCGACTTAGTCATTTTAACGACAGGCAACCAAGGGGAGCCGATGGCCGCGCTTGCACGCATGGCAAAACAAGCACATAAATATATCAATATTAAAGAAGGAGACACAGTCATCGTTGCTTCTTCCCCAATGCCAGGACATGAATTATTTATTGCTCGAACGATCGATGCATTATACCGTGCAGGAGCGAATGTCGTGTACGGTCAGCGTCGCGTGCATGTATCGGGACACGGTTACCAAGAAGAGTTGAAACTCATGTTAAATTTCATGAAACCGAAGTATTTTATTCCGGTGCATGGGGAGTTTCGCATGCAAAAAGCGCATGGAAAAATCGCCCAGGCGGTCGGTATCCGTCAAGATGCGATCTTTTTAATTGAAAAAGGGGAAGTGATCGAATTTCGCAACGGTCACGCCCGTTTTGGCGGCAAGGTGCCGAGCGGTCAAATTTTAATTGACGGGTTAGGCGTTGGCGATGTAGGCAATATCGTATTGCGTGATCGCCGTTTACTTTCACAAGACGGTATTATGATTGTTGTCGTCACATTAAGTAAGCAACATAAGCGCATCGTTGCCGGTCCGGAGATGATTTCGCGCGGCTTTGTATACGTGCGTGAATCGGAAATGCTTTTTGAAGAATCTGTAAAAATCGTAAGGGAAATTGTTGAGAAAAGTATGGAAGATTACGTCATTGAATGGTCTTCATTAAAAACAAATATTCGTGATGCACTTAGCCAATATTTATTTGAAAAAACAAAACGGAAACCGATGATTTTACCGATTATTATGGAAGTATAGACCAACATGCTCAAAGTCAACAAAACACCTGCAATACGCAGGTGTTTTTTGTATGAACAAGACGATGTTCACGTATACTAACGACATCACGCAACAGAAAGGGGATTGTGTTATGGACGAGCGAGATATATCTCAAGAGGAAACGAAGCCGTCTCCGGCAGAAAATATTGTGCAACTCGGTCAAACGAATGTTCCGCAGCTTTCTTCAGATTCGACCATTCATTGCTTAACCATTGTCGGTCAAATTGAAGGGCATATTCAATTACCGCCACAAAATAAAACGACGAAGTATGAACATATCATTCCACAAATCGTGGCGATTGAGCAAAACCCAAATATTGAAGGATTGCTTGTCGTACTAAACACAGTAGGGGGTGATGTGGAGGCAGGGTTGGCGATCGCCGAAATGTTAGCATCGATGTCTAAGCCAACCGTTTCAATTGTGCTTGGGGGCGGGCATTCGATCGGTGTGCCGATTGCGGTTTCGTGTGACTATTCGTTTATCGCAGAAACGGCAACGATGACGATTCATCCGATTCGTTTGACGGGTCTTGTCATCGGCGTTCCACAAACGTTTGAGTATTTGGATAAAATGCAAGAACGCGTCGTTAACTTTGTTGTAAAGCATTCGAATATTAGTGAGGAAAAATTCAAAGAACTTATGTTTTCAAAAGGAAATTTAACGCGAGATATCGGAACGAATGTCGTAGGGACGGACGCTGTAAAGTACGGCTTAATTGATGAAGTTGGTGGGCTTTCACAAGCGATGCGAAAATTGCGAGAGTTGATCGATCATTCGAATCAACAAGGGGCGATGTTACAATGATTTTACATACGGTCGTTCCAGAATTTATCGTTTTTCAAACGGATGAAGCGGAGTATAAAAAGCAACGAACGGTCTATTACAATGGTATTCCTTTACTTGTACAGCAAACAGAAACGAATGAGTACGAAATTGTTCGTCTGTTAAGTAGTGATCCACAACATTATTTAACGTATGGGCCGGGTACAAAACTTTGTGCGACATCGCTACAATTTATGGTATAATAAGAACAAGCAGCCACGCTTCTCCTGTTGGCTGCTTTTTCATCTTATATGTTGGAGTGGGCGAAATGGGAAAGAAAAATAAACGTCGCACAAATAAACAAGAGCAATGGAAAAAAACATTGCGTTTTGAACTCATCGGTTTAACGATGTTAGCATGCACGGTCATCGCGATGGCAAACGTTGGCGCTGTTGGACGTTCACTTGTTTTTACGACTCGCTTTTTTTTAGGGGAGTGGTACATTGTTGCGTTGCTAGGAGCGCTTGTGACATCGTTGTACATCATTTGGAAGCGAGCGTGGCCTCCATTTTTTCAACGCATTCTCGTCGGATTGTACTTCATTATTTTTTCATTATTGCTATTTAGCCACGAAACGTTGTTCAACATTTTGTCGCGGAATGGAAAATTAGTAAATCCGAGCATTATTCAGACGACATGGGAGTTATTTTGGGCAGATGTGCGCGGAGAAAACGGCTCTTTTTCTGATTTGGGCGGTGGCATGCTCGGTGCCCTACTGTATACGATTAGTTATTATTTATTTGATCAGCTAGGAACAAAATGGATCGCTTCCATATTGATGATTGTCGGTCTGTTGCTTTTAACGGGAAAAACGTTACGTGATACTGCTGGAAAAGGGATTGAATGGTTCATTTCATTTATGCGGACGCAAACGAAAGCAGTTCTTTCAGATGTTCGTTCGTTTTTGAGTCGTCCGAAAAAAGAAAAGCAACCTCAGCCACACATTGAAGTGGTGACGGCATTCGAAGAAAAAGAGGAAGATGAAGCGGAGGAAACGGTGAGCGAAGGTCCTGTCATTTCTAATTTTAATGAAGCAGTGGAAGAAGAAAAGCCGATCGTATTTACGCAAACGCATGAAACAGATTATACTTTGCCACCGATTGACTTGCTTTCTCCACCAAAGGCGGTCGATCAATCACGAGAAAAAGAAAACATTTATGAAAATGCCCGCAAGCTTGAAAAAACGTTTCAAAGCTTTGGTGTGAAGGCAAAAGTAACGAAAGTGCATATTGGTCCAGCTGTCACAAGATATGAGGTATATCCAGATGTTGGTGTGAAAGTAAGTAAAATTGTTAGTTTAAGCGATGATTTAGCGCTTGCTCTCGCCGCAAAAGACATTCGTATGGAAGCACCGATCCCTGGAAAATCTGCCATCGGCATCGAGGTGCCGAATGAAGAAATTGCGATGGTTTCTTTGCGTGAAGTGCTAGAAGCGAAGGAAGCGGACAAACGGGAGGCGAAGTTGCTAATCGGGCTCGGGCGCGATATATCCGGACAAGCGGTGCTTGCCGAACTGAACAAAATGCCACATTTACTTGTTGCTGGCGCGACAGGGAGCGGAAAAAGCGTATGCATTAATGGCATCATCGTTAGCTTGCTTATGCGTACAAAGCCGCATGAAGTAAAAATGATGATGATTGATCCGAAGATGGTTGAATTAAGCGTATACAACGGTATTCCGCATTTGCTTTCTCCGGTCGTCACTGATCCGAAAAAAGCGTCCCAAGCGTTAAAAAAAGTTGTAAGCGAAATGGAACGGCGATATGAACTATTTTCGCATACAGGCACGCGCAATATTGAAGGATATAACGAATATATTGAGCGCTATAATGAAACAGCGGAAACGAAGCAGCCGCTTTTGCCGTATATTGTTGTTATTGTGGATGAGCTAGCGGATTTAATGATGGTTGCCTCAAGCGATGTAGAAGACTCCATCACTCGTCTTGCCCAAATGGCGCGCGCAGCAGGCATTCATTTAATTATCGCGACGCAACGTCCATCCGTTGACGTCATTACGGGCGTCATTAAGGCAAATATTCCATCGCGCATCGCGTTTAGCGTATCGTCACAAACAGACTCGCGCACGATTTTAGATATGGGAGGAGCTGAAAAACTGCTCGGGCGTGGGGATATGCTCTTTTTACCTGTCGGTGCCTCCAAGCCCGTTCGCGTGCAAGGTGCTTTTGTTTCCGACCAAGAAGTAGAAGCTGTTGTGCAATATGTCATTTCACAACAACAAGCGCAATATGAAGAGACGATGATGGCGCAAGATGATGAACCGCAAGAAGCGTTTGATGATGAGCTGTTTGATGAGGCCGTTCAGCTTGTCATTGAAATGCAAAGTGCATCCGTTTCTATGTTGCAGCGACGATTTCGCATCGGCTATAATCGGGCGGCACGTTTAATTGATGCGATGGAAGCTCGCGGCATTGTCGGGCCTTATGAAGGAAGCAAACCGCGCGCGGTGCTCGTATCTCCGAGCGATCAAGCAAAAACGTCATGAAAGAGGCTAAAAGTAAGCCTCTTTTTTGTATAAATGGGACATAATAATGATATATTATTAAAATCGCTTACATATGATTTTATACGACTTTTTTCGACAATTTTTTTATTCGCTATTTATTTATGGGCAAAAAAATGTTATATTATTAGTAAGAAATTTGTCTAACATCAGATGTCTGATATCTAAGGTGGGGGATGGTGAATGTCTGTTAAAACAGATCATCGACATTTATATTTACAAGTCATTGATCGGATTAAAAAAGATATTGAACAAGGGGTATATAAGGAAAAAGAAAAACTCCCTTCGGAATTTGAATTGGCCAAACAGTTAGGGGTTAGCCGCGCAACGTTGCGTGAAGCTTTACGAGTGTTAGAAGAAGAAAATGTCATCATCCGCCGCCACGGCGTTGGAACGTTCGTTAGTTCCCGCCCGATGTTCACCTCTGGCATTGAGCAGCTAAGTAGCGTGACGGAGATGATTCGCCAAGCCGGACGCAAACCAGGAACGATTTTTTTATCGTCTTCTATTCAGAAACCGACTGAAGATGATATAAAGCGCTTTCAATGTCATAAAGAGGAAGATTTACTCATTGTCGAGCGGGTGCGCACAGCAAATAACGAACCGGTTGTGTACTGTATTGATAAAGTACCTTGTAAATATTTACCTAAAGGAATTGCTTATGAAAATGAGTCGCTATTAGAAATATTACATAATGAAGCGAATCGGTATATTGCGTACGCCGTTACACACATTGAACCGCTCGGCTATCATGAAAAAGTATCGCCAATTTTACAATGCGAGCCCGAAACCGCGCTGTTAGTTTTAAAACAAATGCATTTTGACGAAAACGACGAGCCGATCTTATATTCGATCGACTATTTTAAATCAGATAAGTTTAGCTTCCACGTGTTACGAAAACGCGTGTAGCTTATAAACATGCTTATTTTATTAAGGAGGTGACATTGGAGGGAGAAGGTTCGTTTACATTTCACTTTTTTACTTAATCTATATTTGAAAATTGAGGGGGTAATGATTGATGAAGAAAAAGCGTTTTGGATTGTCCATGTCTTTATTATTAACTGCCGGTTTAATTCTTGGTGGTTGTGGTCAACAAGGGCAAGAAGAGCCGAAAACAGATGAAGGAAAAGCGTCCGAATTTAGCGTGGCGATGGTTACAGACGTTGGTGGAATTGATGACAAATCGTTCAACCAATCAGCATGGGAAGGTTTACAAAAGTTTGGTGAAGAAAACGGCTTGAAAAAAGGAAAAGGCGGCTATGACTACTTACAGTCGCAAAGTGATGCGGACTATGCGACAAACTTAAATAAACTTGTACGTAACGATTTTGATCTTATTTTCGGTATCGGGTTTTTAATGACAGATGCCATTACGGAAATTGCGGAACAAAAACCAGATAACAAATTCGCTATCGTTGACAGCGTCGTCGAAAAACCGAACGTAGCGAGCATTACGTTTAAAGAGCACGAAGGTTCGTTCCTTGTTGGGGTTGTCGCTGGTTTAATGACAAAGACGAACAAAATCGGTTTCGTCGGTGGGATGGAAATTCCATTGATTGAGAAATTCGAAAGTGGTTTTATCGCAGGTGTAAAAGCGGTCAATCCAAATGCGACAGTCGAAGTGCAATACGCAGGTGCGTTTGACAAAGCGGACAAAGGAAAAGCAATTGCTTCAAGCATGTATGCTTCTGGTATTGACGTGATTTATCATGCGGCTGGTGCGACAGGAAACGGTGTGTTTTCTGAAGCGATCGACTTGAAAAAGCAAGATCCAAACAAAGAAATTTGGGTCATCGGTGTTGACCGCGACCAATACGAAGAAGGAAAAGTGCCTGGAACAGATAAAAGCGTAACGTTAACATCGATGGTAAAACGCGTTGACGTTGCTGTATACGACTTAGCGACAAAAACGAAAAACGGAAACTTCCCTGGCGGTCAAGCAGTTGAGTACGGCTTAAAAGAAGATGGTGTAGGTATTGCACCAACAACGAAAAACAACGTTCCTGAAGACGTGTTAAAACAAGTTGACGAATGGAAACAAAAAATTATTAACGGTGAAGTGAAAGTTCCTACAACTCGCGCCGAGTTGAAATAGGTAAATGATCGTTCTCCGAAGGGATCCTTTCCTTCGGAGAACTCACTAAATGAAGGGTTGCAACATGTTGCAGCTTTTCATTTAGTGATGTAAACCATGCTCATATAAGGAGTGGATCACGTTTGGAATACGTAATTGAAATGCTAAACATCCGCAAAGTTTTTGGGAATTTTGTGGCCAATGATAACATTACGTTGCAGCTGAAAAAAGGGGAAATTCATGCGCTATTAGGCGAAAACGGCGCAGGGAAATCGACGTTAATGAACGTGCTATTCGGACTGTATCAACCGGATGGTGGGGAAATTCGCGTCAAAGGAAAAAAAGTGAACATTGCCAATCCGAACGTCGCCAACGACTTAGGGATCGGAATGGTGCACCAACACTTTATGCTTGTCGATACATTCACCGTAACTGAAAACATCATTTTAGGAAGCGAACCGACAAAAGGTGGACAAATCGATATTGAGCGTGCGGAACGAGAAGTGCGTGAACTATCCGAACGCTACGGTTTAGCGGTTGATCCGAAGGCGAAAATTGCGGACATTTCCGTCGGCATGCAACAGCGTGTAGAAATTTTAAAAACGTTATATCGCGGAGCGGATATTTTAATTTTCGATGAACCGACGGCTGTGTTAACACCGCAAGAGATTCAAGAACTTATCCAAATTATGAAAGCGCTTGTACGTGAAGGAAAATCCATTATTTTAATTACGCATAAGTTAAAAGAAATTATGGAAGTGTGCGATCGCGTGACCGTCATTCGACGCGGAAAAGGGATCGGTACATTAAATGTATCGGAAACAAATCCGAACGAACTCGCTGCATTAATGGTTGGACGTGAAGTGCATTTCAAGACGGAAAAACAACCACCGAAAGTTGGGAAACCTGTACTTGAAATTGAGGACTTAGTCGTCAAAGATTCGCGTGGAATTACCGTTGTCGACCATTTGCATTTAACGGTACACGCAGGGGAAATTGTCGGTATTGCAGGGGTAGACGGCAACGGACAAACAGAGCTAATCGAAGCGATTACAGGTTTAATGAAATCCGAATCTGGTTCGATTCGTTTAAATGGGAAAGAAATCCGTAACTTAACGCCACGACAAATTACAGAAACAGGTGTTGGTCATATTCCGCAAGACCGTCATAAACATGGGCTTGTTCTTGACTTCCCGATCGGAGAAAATATGGTGCTTCAAACATATTACAAAGAGCCATACTCTAAACGAGGCATTTTAAATTTCAAAGCGATTTATGATAAAGCGCGTCAGCTCATTCAAGAATTCGATGTTCGTACGCCAGATGAATATACGAAAGCGCGCGCATTATCAGGAGGAAACCAACAAAAAGCAATTATTGGACGGGAAGTAGACCGCGACCCAGATTTACTCATTGCCGCGCAACCGACGCGAGGACTTGACGTTGGAGCAATCGAGTTTATTCATAAACGCCTCATCGAACAACGTGATAAAGGAAAAGCTGTCTTGCTCGTTTCGTTCGAGCTAGATGAAATTATGAACGTCAGCGATCGCATTGCCGTTATTTATGAAGGAAAAATTGTTGCTATTGTTGATCCGAAAGAAACGACAGAACAAGAGCTTGGTTTGTTGATGGCAGGAAGCAAACGGAAGGAAGCAGGTGTATCATCATGAGTGAAAATCGTCTAACGAATATTCTCGTCCCTGTTTTTGCGGTTATTCTCGGAATTATCGCTGGGGCAATTGTTATGCTCGTCAGCGGCTATGATCCGATTGCTGGATATTCGGCTTTACTGTACGGCGCTTTTGGTGATCGATATTATATTGGGGAAACGATTCGTCAAGTGACGCCATATATTTTAGCCGGTTTAGCTGTTGCGTTCGCTTTTCGAACAGGGCTATTTAATATCGGGGTAGAGGGACAGCTTATCGTCGGTTGGCTCGCTGCGGTTTGGGTAGGTGTTGCATTTGAGCTCCCAAAAGTGATTCATTTACCGCTCGCTATTTTTGCAGCCGCAGCCGCTGGAGCGATTTGGGGATTCATTCCTGGCTTTTTAAAAGCGCGTTTCCGCGTTCATGAAGTTATCGTTACAATTATGATGAACTATATTGCACTATACGTATCGAATGCGGTCATTCGTTCCGTATTATCCGATCAAGGATTTAAGTCGGAGAAAATTCATCCGTCAGCATCGCTACGTTCCGAATTTTTACAATCATTAACAGATTATTCGACGCTTCATTATGGCATTATCATTTCGTTAATTGCGGCTGTTGTCATGTGGTTTTTGCTTGAAAAAACGACGACAGGATACGAACTTCGCGCTGTCGGCTTTAACCAACATGCGTCGCACTATGCTGGCATGAGCGTCAACCGCAATATTGTATTGGCGATGGTTATTTCAGGAGCATTCGCAGGTATTGCCGGAGCGATGGAAGGATTAGGGACATTTGAAAACGTCTCTGTTAAAGCAGGATTTACTGGAGTCGGATTTGATGGAATTGCGGTTGCCCTCCTTGGTGGAAATCATGCGTTTGGAATTATTTTAGCAGCCATTTTATTTGGAGCGTTAAAAGTCGGGGCGTTAGAAATGCCATCAGCGGCCGATGTGCCGACAGAACTTGTTGACATCGTCATTGCGTTGATCATTTTCTTCGTTGCTTCTAGCTATTTAATTCGTCTTGTGCTTACGCGCTTGAAAAAGGAGGGAAAATAAATGTTAAACATCCTTGAAATTATTATTCCTTCCGCGATTTTCTTTGCGGCACCGCTCATTTTCACGGCGCTTGGTGGCGTATTTAGCGAACGCTCCGGCGTTGTCAACATCGGATTAGAGGGCTTGATGGTCATCGGAGCGTTTACTGGCGTAGTATTTAACTTAACGTTTGCTGACCAGTTCGGTGAACTAACCCCATGGCTTGCGATCGTTGTTGCGATGGTTGTTGCTTCCATTTTCTCGCTTATGCATGCGGTGGCGGCCATTTCGCTTCGTGCTGACCAAGTCGTTAGCGGGGTGGCGATTAACTTTTTAGCGTTAGGGTTATCGTTGTTCCTCGTTAAAATGTGGTATGGAAAAGGGCAAACAGACCAAGTACAAGTTGGTTTTGATAAAATTGATATTCCGATTTTAAGTAAAATTCCTGTTCTCGGTCCGATTTTATTTTCAAACGGATATTTGCCATCTTATTTAGCGATTGTATTAGCGTTTGTCGTATGGTATGTCATTTATAAAACGCCGTTCGGACTTCGCCTTCGTGCCGTTGGGGAACATCCGATGGCGGCGGATACGATGGGAATTAATGTGACAAAAATGCGCTACATCGCAGTGATGTTAAGCGGTGCACTTGCAGGAATTGGCGGTTCGATTTATGCGACGATTATTTCACGCGATTTCAGCCATGCGACGATCTCTGGTCAAGGATTTATGGCGCTTGCTGCAATGATTTTTGGAAAATGGCACCCGCTTGGCGCGATGGGGGCAGCTCTTTTCTTCGGATTTGCGCAAAGTTTAAGCATCGTCGGACAGGCGATTCCGTTTTTGAAAAACGTACCGACTGTTTATTTGCTTATTTTGCCGTATGCTTTAACGATTTTAGCGTTAACTGGATTTATCGGACGTGCGGATGCGCCAAAAGCGCTCGGTACGCCGTATGTCAAAGGAAAACGTTAATAGAAAAAGACTTCGGGCTGCCCGAAGTCTTTTTTTCACGCCTTTGATCAAGCATAATAAAAGGAGGAGGGGATTTTTATGTCGTTATATCAGCTCGTCGATCAATTGTTTTTAGAGTTACAGCACCCTGTGACGATTGAATCGCGTGACTTTGAATTGCTTGCATATAGTGGACATCATGACGAAACAGATGAAGTGCGTATGCGCACCATTTTAAGCAAGCGGGCTTCAGCCCACGTTTTTCATTATTTACATGAACACGGATGGATGCAAAAGATTGAACAAACAGACGAGGTCGTTAGCATTCCTCCGCTTCCTGATATAGACCTTGGTGCTCGTGCTGTCATTTGCTTAAAGCATGCTGGGAAAGTGTATGGATACCTTTGGGTGCAAGCATCGTTCGATCATTTGACAGAGAAGCAGCGAACACGGATGAAAGAGGTCGCAAAAGAAGCAGCGTACGTGTTACATGAACAAGTTGGAAAGCGTTACAAACGTCAAGAGGAAGTGGACGATCTTTTTCTTCGCTACATTCAATACCGCGATATGAGTGAGCGTGATTTTCAAATTGAGGCTCAAGTGCTCGGGGTAACACTTCCTTCTTCATTTACTGTTTCTGTTTTTCAAATTGTGAACGATGAAAAAAAAGATGATATTCGCCAATACATGACATTTATCATCAAAACGATGCACGTCCCGATCTTTTTTATTCATCACCATCATCCTTTTTTACTCATTGTTGGGGGAACGACAACGCAACGCCCTATCGTGACTGCCAAAGCGATCTTAGCGAAATTGCAACAAGATTTTCGCTGTCGTATAGATGAGGATGTTCTTGTCGGCATTGGCAACGAATATGTCGGAATACGAGCATTGCGCGATAGCTATAAAGAGGCGATGGAAGTCATCCATTTAAAAAAACATATGGATGAGCCGTTGCCGCATGTTTATGGGGATTTAGGGATTTATCGCTTGCTTCCGTTTATATACGAGCAATATAAGCAGCGGAAGTATCCAAACGAAGCATTATTAAAGTTGAAAAGACACGACGAACAACACGGAACAGATTTTTTACATACGCTTCGTGCATACATCCGACACGACTGCAATATGAAACAAACGGCAGAAAGTTTGTACATTCATCCGAATACGTTAAACTATCGGTTAAAACGTATGCAAGCAATCGCTGCTCTTCCGCTTCACGATTTTGAGCAACGGATGATGTTATATATCGATCTCCTTTTATACAAATATA
Organism: Anoxybacillus sp.; assembly: GCF_036834105.1. Classification (NCBI taxonomy): domain Bacteria; kingdom Bacillati; phylum Bacillota; class Bacilli; order Caryophanales; family Anoxybacillaceae; genus Anoxybacillus; species Anoxybacillus sp. The sequence goes on from NZ_DAITON010000022.1 coordinate 18,114, forward strand.
AGGAAAGTGTTGTGGACGGTCAACAAAAATAAGTCGAAATGATTATGCATAGGCGACAAACAATTTTCAGAAAGTATAAATTATAATGAATCGTAGAATATGTGACAAAATCGTGAAAGGATCGATGCATGTGACTGTAGAGTACAAACATGAACCATTTACAAACTTTGCATGCCAACAAGAAGCGGATGCTTTTCGTCAAGCACTTGCACATGTTGAAGGGCAGCTTGGAAAAGAATATCCACTGATCATCGGAGGGAAACGAATCGTCACGGAAGAAAAAGTCGTGTCGATCAATCCGGCGAATAAACAACAAGTCGTTGGTGTCGTCTCAAAAGCGACAAAAGCGCTCGCTGATGAGGCAATGGCTGCTGCTCTCTCCGCATTTGAGACGTGGAAGCGCGTATCACCTCAAGCGCGTGCTGACGTATTGTTTCGTGCAGCCGCAATGTTACGAAGAAGAAAACATGAATTTTCGGCATGGCTCGTAAAAGAAGTCGGCAAACCGTGGAAAGAGGCAGATGCTGACACAGCGGAAGCAATTGACTTTTTAGAGTATTATGGCCGACAAATGATGAAGCTTGCGGAAGGTGTTCCGGTGTTAAGCCGTCCGGGAGAGGCAAACCGCTTCTTTTATGTTCCGCTTGGTGTTGGACTTATCATTTCTCCGTTTAACTTCCCGCTTGCGATTATGGCAGGAACGACGGTGGCTGCAATTGTGACTGGCAATACGGTTATTTTACGACCGTCTGACCGTGCACCAATTGTCGCTGCAAAATTTGTCGAGCTTATGGAAGAAGCAGGTCTTCCTGCAGGTGTACTAAACTATTTACCGGGCGGCGAAGCAGAAGTAGGGGAATATATCGTTGAACATCCACAAACGCGTTTTATTTCGTTTACTGGATCGCGTGCTGTTGGTTGCCGCATTTATGAACGCGCGGCGATCGTTCAACCAGGTCAAAAGTGGTTGAAACGAGTCATTGCTGAAATGGGAGGAAAAGATGCGATCATCGTTGATGAAGATGCTGATCTTGAATTAGCCGCTCAGTCGATCGTTGTTTCCGCATTCGGTTTTTCAGGACAAAAATGTTCGGCATGCTCGCGTGCTATCGTGCTAGAGAACGTATATGACGAAGTGCTTCACCGTGTCGTTGCGTTAACGAAACAATTAAAAGTAGGCAACCCTGAAGAGCAAAGTACATTCATGGGACCTGTCATCGATCAAGCGTCGTACGATAAAATTATGAACTACATTGAAATTGGAAAACAAGAAGGAAAACTTGTCACAGGTGGAGAAGGTGACGACGCGACAGGGTTTTTCATTCAACCAACCATTTTTTCGGATGTCGCTCCAACTGCGCGCATCATGCAAGAAGAAATTTTCGGTCCAGTCGTGGCGTTCACGAAAGTGCGCACGTTCGATGAAGCACTTGAAGTGGCAAACAATACAGATTACGGATTAACAGGAGCAGTCATTTCAAACAATCGCCATCATTTAGAAAAAGCGCGCGAGGAGTTTCATGTCGGTAACTTATACTTCAATCGCGGCTGCACAGGAGCGATTGTTGGGTACCATCCGTTTGGTGGTTTCAACATGTCGGGAACAGACTCGAAAGCCGGTGGCCCAGACTACTTATTGTTGCACATGCAAGCAAAAACAGTGAGCGAAATGTTTTAAAAGAGGTGGATACGATGTTTGCAGAACTATCAAAGAACATCTTTTTGTATGCTTCGCAAAGTAAAGTGTTAAATCAAGCAGCGAAAAAATGGGGGCTCCGTTTTGGAGCTTCCCAAGTCGTTGCGGGGGAAACGATTGAAAGCGCTATCAAAAAAGTGCATGAACTGAATGAAAAAGGACTTGTTTGTACGCTTGACCATTTAGGAGAGTTTGTTTCTAGTCGCGAGGAGGCAATCGAAGCGACGGAATATAACATTCGTACGTTAGAAGCCATTCATCGGGCGGGAGTTCGTAGCAACTTATCTGTGAAGTTGACACAACTTGGACTCGATATTGATTTTGATTTTTGTTTAAATAATATGCGTCAAATAGTTGACACAGCGAAACGATATAACAATTTTGTGCGCATTGATATGGAAGATTCAGGACATTGTCAAGCGACGCTCGATCTTTTGCATGAACTTCGCCGGACGTATGATAATGTTGGAACAGTCATTCAAGCATATTTATATCGCGCGGAGCAAGACGTGAAAGACTTAAAAGGTGTATCGCTCCGCTTAGTGAAAGGCGCGTATAAAGAGCCGCCGGAAGTAGCGTTTCAAGATAAGCAACAAGTCGATGAAAACTACATGAACATCATTCGACTTCACTTATTGAGCGGAAGCTATACAGCAATTGCAACACACGATCATCACATTATTGAAAAAGTAAAAAAATTTGTTAAAGAAAATAATATTCCACGTGAGCAATTTGAGTTTCAAATGTTGTATGGGTTTCGAACAGATATGCAGCAACAATTGGCGAAAGAAGGATACACGATGCGCATATACGTCCCGTTCGGAAACGATTGGTTCGGATATTTTATGCGCCGGCTCGCAGAACGCCCGCAAAACGTCGCGTTCGCATTAAAAGGCTTTTTTGGAAAATAATTTTTTGTACAAATTGTGAACATATTTTAGTATAATGATAAACACAAAGGGGTTTCAAAGACAACAAAGGAAGGGGAGATTGTTTTGGTTATTGCATCTGTTGTTTTGTATATGGTGGGGATGTTGCTAATTGGATATTGGGCGTATAAACGGACGTCAAACTTGTCCGATTATATGTTAGGTGGACGAACGCTCGGCCCAGCGGTGACGGCGTTAAGCGCAGGGGCGTCCGATATGAGCGGCTGGTTGTTGCTCGGTTTACCTGGGGCGATGTATGCGCAAGGATTGAGCGCTTCATGGATTGTCATCGGTTTAGCGATTGGGGCGTACGTCAACTGGCTATACGTTGCGCCGCGCTTACGGGTATATACGGAAGTGGCGAACGACTCGATTACGATTCCGTCATTTTTAGAAAATCGTTTCGGCGATACATCGAAGTTGTTGCGTCTCGTGTCTGGATTCGTCATTATGATTTTCTTTACGTTTTACGTCTCATCTGGTCTCGTTTCAGGTGGGGTCATGTTTAAAAACTCGTTCGGTACAGATTATCATACAGGGTTATGGATTGTCGCAGGTGTCGTTGTGGCGTACACGTTATTCGGAGGGTTTTTAGCGGTAAGTTGGACAGACTTTGTGCAAGGATTAATTATGTTTATCGCGCTCATTCTCGTACCTGTTGTAACGCTTATGCACATTGGTGGGGTAACGGAAACGACAACGACAATTCGCGACATTGATCCGAATTTGCTCGATTTGTTTAAAGGGACGAGCGTTGTCGGTATCATCTCTTTATTTGCATGGGGGCTCGGTTATTTCGGACAACCGCATATTATCGTTCGCTTTATGGCTATTTCATCGGTGAAAGAGATGAAACAAGCGCGCCGCATTGGGATGGGATGGATGATCTTTTCATCTGTCGGTGCGATGTTAACAGGGCTTTTCGGCATTGCCTACTTTAAAAAAGGAGGCATGACGTTAGAAAATCCAGAAACGGTATTTATTAAACTCGGTGAAATTTTATTCCATCCGCTTATTACAGGATTTTTGCTCGCTGCCATTTTAGCGGCCATCATGAGCACGATTTCATCGCAATTGCTTGTTACATCAAGCTCGTTAACAGAAGATTTATACAAAATTTTATTCCGTCGTTCAGCATCGGATAAGGAGCTTGTATTTGTCGGTCGTTTATCTGTATTGCTCGTATCGATTGTTGCTTTATGGCTAGCATATGAGCAGAACAACACGATTTTAAATCTTGTCGGCTATGCGTGGGCCGGGTTCGGCGCGTCGTTCGGTCCTGTCATTATTTTAAGCTTATGTTGGCGCCGCATGACAAAATGGGGGGCGCTTGCCGGAATGGTGGCAGGAGCGACAACGGTAATTGTCTGGGCCAACTCCCCATATGCAAGTGTAATGTATGAAATGGTGCCAGGTTTTATCGCCAGCTTGATCGCTATCGTCGTCGTCAGCTTATTGACAGCTGTACCAGAGAAAAAGATTGCTGAGCAATTTGACGCGTTCCAACGAACCATTTCATCATAAGAAAAAGGTGTCCGCATCGGGCACCTTTTTTATGTAGAAAAATGTCGAACAGCTCGTTTCATCTCGGTTGAAATATGTTCGGATTTTGAAGCAGATGTTGCTATTTGTTCGACGATTCCATTTGTTTCGATTAACCGGCTGGATAATTCGCTTACTTCTTGGGCGCTATTTGCTGTAGCTGTAGATACTTCATGGATGGAAGTAATCATTTCATGTAAAGCGCGATTTAGTTCGGTAGCAGTTTGGCTAAATTGAGCAACAACTTCTTCCATAAACGAAGCTGTTTGCTCATATTGTTTCGTCACCGTTTTCATTTGTTCGTAATCGCGTTGAACATCTGTCGAGATGTATGATATCGCAGCTGAAGCGCTCATTGACAACTGTTCTACAGCAGAGGTCAATTGTTTGGCAACGTGTTGAATATTTTCAACTGCTTGTTGTGATTGTTCAGCTAGTTTACGAATTTCCTCGGCAACAACTGCAAATCCTCTTCCTTGCTCCCCGACGCGTGAAGCTTCAATGGAGGCGTTGAGTGCTAATAAATTTGTTTGCTTTGCAATATTCATAATGGTATTTGTAAATAGTTCAATATCCGTCACGACGCTTGAAGCCTCAATCGCTTTTTCTAGCTTTCTTTTCGTTTCCGCCAACAGTTCATTTGCTTTTTCGGATGATGACGTGACAATACGATCTGTATGAATGGCTTGTTGGCGAATAGATGAAGCATTTTGCTCGCCTTCTTTCATTTTGTGAATCATTCGCTGAACAGCGTGCTCAATTTCTTTCGATGTGGCTGACATTTGTTCAGCAGATGCCGCAGTTTCTTCCAAGTTGTTTGATACGTTTTTTGTCGTTGCTGAAATGTGGCGCAACTGATCATTTAAATGACGAATATCATGGTATACAGACGAAACATTGCCGTCAAGCTCACGAGCCTCGTGTTGAATGCGACAAATCATGGTGGCAAGTGTATCTAATACAGTATTAAAGTTGCTCACAATGCGCCCGATCTCGTCGTTGCTTTGTAACGTTAAGCGAGAGGTTAAATCGCCTCGATGAATAATCGTTTCAAACTGTTTGTTCATTTCTTTCATCGCTCGAATGAACGTTACTTTTCCGACAAAAAAACTAATGAGTCCACCGATGACGCCCGCCCCGACGCAAAGAAGTGTAAAATATGTGGCGTATGACGGCTGTTTATATACTGTGAAAAAACTAGCAACGACCGGAAAAGCGAGTCCCATCGCAATACCAGTTCCGATGGAAGTAAGTAAAAAACGACCGGTTACACTTGACAATACATATGTCACCCCTTCAAAAAGACTATTATAAAAGTACTATATACAAAAT
>NZ_DAITON010000023.1:0-23465 GCF_036834105.1 Anoxybacillus sp.
AACTACTTTATCTGGTATTGTATATCGTTGATTTAAGTATCGTAATGCGGCAGCCAGTTCTCCGTCCGCTCCTCCATATTGTTCAATTAAGTATTTAGCAAGTTCCGGATTACAAGTACTGACACGCACAGGGTATTGTAATTTTTTTTCGTAAATCCACATCGCTTTCTCCTCCTCTCCTTATACTTGCCAAGGCCAAGGTGTTTTCGACCAATCCCACGGATATTGGGAGTAGCTGTTACCGTACTGCTGTAAAGGTCCAAATTGAGTTTCGTACTGTTTTTTTAGCTTTCTCCGCTCTAAAGACAGCTCGTTAAATTGTCGAATTGCTTCATAATCGTTCGGATGTGTGTCTAAATAAAGCGTTAAATCAACAAGCACAAAATCGATCGCTTGGAGTTGATGTAGAAGCTCATAATATTCTTTAGGCATGTCGCTCATCCGTTCTCACTCCTTTTTCGCGCGCATTATAGTAAGGGTCATAAAACAATTTCCATAACGTCCCTTTTTTCAGTGCCTCGCTTGGTGAAAATTGTGGTAAGTTTTGTGGTTGAAACCCGACATATAAATTTGGCGCAGTAACGTACGTTTTTTGAGTGATCGGTGGACAAGGATCGAACGGGCTCGTATATGGGTAGTACGTTTTTCGGGTTGTAAACATCATGATCCCTCCTTAATTTAGATGCATTATCCATTCATATGTATGAGAAAATGGCATGTCTATATAACATAGTGTCATTTTATTTTTTTATTCATATGTTGAAAGAGGGAGGGAACGATATGTGGTTTCTTTTTATTGTTGGGTTGTTATGTGGATATTTTATGATCGCTTGGACGCCAACGGTGGAGCCGTTTGTGTTTGAAATGTTTTTGACGGATATGATTTTTGATCCGTTAAAAACATTTTTTGCGCTCGTCAGTTTTTTTATCGGTTTTATCGCTAACGGTGTGTTAATTCGCACAGCCATTTGGCATACGTGGCAAAAAGAAACAACGGACCGGAAAGAACAACTTCTAGCATATAGTGTAGTGTTCATATTTGTTGTATTAGCAATGATTGATGTAAAAAAAACAGCAATCTTTTTCCTCTTTTCTTTTTTATATGGTATGATGGCAATGAGTGTATATAAAGAGAGGAAAAGTTGAGATGGTATATGTTGTAGTAGCGTTTGTTGGACTCATTATATATATGTGGATCGAAGCCCATCGCAATCGTGTTATTTTTCATTCGTTATCGTTTCCCACGTTTCCAAAAAGCTTTTCTCGCTTGCGAATCTTTTTTATCTCTGATATTCATCGTCGTCGCGTATCCGAAACATTCGTTGACTCATTGAAAGGAAAAGTCGATCTCGTCATCATTGGTGGCGATTTAACGGAAAAAGGAGTCCCGTTTTCACGCGTCAAACGAAATATTGAGTTGTTCAAGCAGCTTGGTTCTGTCTACTTTGTTTGGGGAAACAATGATTATGAAGTAGACTACCATGAATTAGATGCGCTATTGCTTGAGAGCGGTGTGAAAATATTAGATAATACAGCGGTCATATTTGAAAGTGAACAAGGTGATCGCATCGCTTTGCTTGGTGTAGACGATATGAATCAAGAAAGGGAGCGGCTTGATCTTGCCTTAGAAGATGCAGGAGATGCAAACTTTCGCATCGTTGTCAGTCACGATCCGCGCATCATTCAAAAAATAACGCCAGAACATCGCATTGCCCTCGTTTTAAGCGGGCATACACACGGTGGACAAATTCGTTTCGGTCCATTTGGTTTATATGAAAAAGGCGGCTTGCGGAACGTCAATGGCACGATGTTGCTTACTAGCAATGGATACGGAACGACGACGCTTCCCCTTCGTTTAGGGGCGCGAGCAGAGACGCACGTGATCGAGTTAAAACATAAAAAAAGTTAAGCAAAACTTATACAAATTTTACACACCTCCTTCATATTCGCTATAATGTTGACAGAATGACGCGAGATATGGAGGATTTTGTATGTCAACGCAAGAAGGAAAATATAATGTGAAAGCTGTATCGAATATGTTAGGGGTGCAACCCGGGACGTTGCGTGCGTGGGAACGCCGTTATCAAATGATCGCGCCACCGCGCAATGAAGCTGGCCACCGATTATATACAGAGGAACAAGTGCAAATATTAAAATGGCTCGTTGATAAAGTGAATCAAGGTTTTACGATTAGTCAAGCAATCTCTCTTTTAGAACAACGTCACGCAGACGTGCAGATGGAGGCGGATGATCACGTTACCAACCTTCGCGAACGATTGTTGCACGCGCTCTTATCGTTTCAAGAATGGACGGCACATGAGTTACTAAATGAGGCATTTAGTTTATATACGGTTGAGAAAGTCGCACTCGATTTATTAACCCCGCTCCTTGTGCGAATCGGGGATTTATGGGAACATGGTAAAATTACGAGCGCACACGAGCATTTTGCGACCGCTTTTTTACGTTCACGTCTCGGTATGGCGTTTTCTATGCTTCCAATTAATCGATTGTTACCGAAAACGATTTCGGTATGCGGACCGAACGAATGGCATGAGCTTGGATTATTCATTTTTACGTTATATTTACGGAGAAGGGGATACGAAACGATTTATTTAGGGGCTAGTGTTGACCAACGCGATTTACCGATCGTCATTAACGAAGTGAAGCCGGCTTACATTTTTTTATCTTGCACGTTGCAGCAAAATGTCGTAGCGACATTACAACTTGTTGATGAATTGAAACAAACATGCCCTCATATTCGTATTGGTGTTGGAGGACGGGCGTTTGATGAAGTTGATGAACAAATCAAAACGAAGTATGGTGACCACCTTCTCGGACAGTCAAAAGAACAATGGGATGAATGGTTAAAATCTAATGAAAAATACTTGTCTAAAAGGGAGAAAACGATGTAAACTCATTAGTAATATGATGAACGTTTTTACACGTTCATCATATGCTAACAGTAAAGTCTGTGTAGGTAAGGAGGGATGTTTATGCGGCTTGAACGCTTAAACTACAATAAGATCAAAATATTCCTCACATTTGACGATTTAGTCGAGCGCGGTTTAACGAAGGAAGATTTATGGAAAGATACGTTTAAAGTGCATGAACTATTTCGTGATATGATTGAGGAAGCAAGTGAGGAGCTCGGCTTTGAAATTAACGGGTCGGTCGCTGTTGAAGTGTACTCTTTACCGGCACAGGGCATGGTCGTGATCGTAACGAGCGAAGGTGAGATGACGGATGAGGAAGACGAGTTTAGCGATGATTATATTGAAATGCAAGTCACGCTAGATGAAAGCGATGATATATTTTTTGAATTTCAAACGTTTGAAGACGTCATTCAATTAGCTACGCGTCTTTATTCGCTCGGTTGTCATGGCGGCTCGCTTTACAGTTATGAAGGGCGCTTTTATTTACATTTTGCTGAATCTATCATCCCAACAGATGATTTTGTTGCGATTCTGGCTGAATACGGAAGCCCATCCACTTTAACGATTTATCGTGTCGAAGAGTACGGCAAAAAATTGATCGCACATGAAGCAATTGCCGAGCTATATAAATATTTTGTTCAAAAATAACCTTCGCGAAGTAAGCGAAGGTTTTATTTTTAGAACGGGTAAGATGGGTTGCTCTCTTTTGACCATGCACGGATGAAATACTCTCGGTTTTGAAATTTATGGAATGACTCGTTATTAACAGATGGGAATACACGCTCGACAGATAAATGTTGTGTGCGGTGCGCAAGTAAAGCTTGACGCACTTTTTTTGCTTCCTCCTCAGAAAATGTAAAGATGATGTCAATATTTTCCATCGGATCGCCAAATCGATCAGGACGACCAACAACAGTGACGTAATACAATTGTTCAACAATATGATCCATAGCTGTCACTGCTTCATACGTTGCCCGTTGAATCGCTTGATGATCACGATGACCGGATATGCCATGTGGTGGGAATGTAACAACGACAGTTGGTTTATATTGATCAATGATGTGACGAATATCCTCAACAAGCTGTTCCTCATATTCAGGTAGCTTTCCATCGGGATATGTACCAGTGATGAGGTGGTCGACACCTAAAATGAGCGCTGCTTGTTCTAATTCTTTTTTACGTACTTGGGGTAGCTGTTCTTTTGTACAAACAGGTGGGTTTCCACATTTTCCTGCATCGCCAAGCGTCGCGCTATACACGATTGTTTCTACATCTCCCCGTTTCGCTAACGAGGCAAGCAACCCTCCAACTGTAAACGTCTCGTCGTCAGGATGTGCAAAAGAAAATAAAATGCGTTTTTTCATCTCGTTCGCTCCTTTCTATCGTACGTCCATTATATCGTTTTCATTTTCTTATGTGAATGAGCGATTTTTTTGAAAGCGATTACAAAAAATCAATAAAAACTTCTTTGCATACGTGCATAGAAGGTGTATACTATGACATGAAAGGTGGACAATATTTTACAAAAGGTTATGGGAGGTTTACAAATGGTAGCCGAAAAGCATACCAACGAAGAAAAACATGATGTCCTACGAGCGACGCAAATCGTCATACATAGAGCGCTTGAAAAGCTCGGATATCCTGAAGAGGTGTATGAGCTGTTAAAAGAGCCGTTGCGCATGTTAACGGTAAAAATTCCGGTGCGTATGGACGATGGCTCAGTAAAAGTGTTTACTGGCTACCGTGCACAGCATAACGATGCGGTCGGTCCAACTAAAGGGGGTATTCGCTTTCATCCGAACGTCACAGAACGGGAAGTGAAAGCACTTTCGATTTGGATGAGTTTAAAATGTGGCATTGTTGATTTGCCGTACGGTGGCGGGAAAGGCGGAATCGTATGTGATCCACGTACGATGTCATTCCGTGAGTTAGAGCGACTTAGCCGAGGTTACGTTCGCGCCATTAGTCAAATTGTCGGTCCAACAAAAGATATTCCTGCGCCCGATGTGTTTACAAACTCACAAATTATGGCGTGGATGATGGATGAATATAGCCGAATTGACGAATTTAACTCACCGGGATTCATTACAGGAAAACCGCTTGTGCTAGGCGGCTCCCATGGTCGTGAAACAGCAACAGCTAAAGGAGTTACTATTTGCATTCGTGAAGCGGCGAAAAAGCGCGGCATTGATTTGAAGGGCGCGCGTGTTGTTGTGCAAGGGTTCGGTAATGCAGGAAGCTACTTAGCGAAGTTTATGCACGATGCAGGAGCGAAAGTAATTGGTATTTCTGATGCGTATGGCGGCTTATACGATCCGAACGGTTTAGATATCGATTATTTACTAGATCGTCGCGACAGCTTTGGTACGGTGACGAAGCTGTTTAAAAATACAATTACGAATAAAGAATTGCTTGAACTGGATTGTGATATTTTAGTTCCAGCGGCCATCGAAAACCAAATTACGGAAGAAAATGCGCATAACATTAAGGCGAAAATTATTGTTGAAGCGGCAAACGGCCCAACGACGTTAGAAGCGACAGAAATTTTAACAGAGCGCGGCATTTTGATCGTTCCGGACGTTCTCGCGAGCGCTGGAGGAGTAACAGTTTCTTACTTTGAATGGGTACAAAACAACCAAGGCTATTACTGGACAGAGGAAGAAGTGGAAGAAAAGCTTGAAAAGGTGATGGTCAAGGCGTTTAACAACGTATACGAAACAGCTCAAACCCGTCGTGTCGATATGAGATTAGCTGCGTATATGGTTGGCGTACGCAAGATGGCAGAAGCGTGCCGTTTCCGCGGCTGGATTTAATATTTGCATGAACAGACGAAATCTCCTATCATTGTATGATAGGAGATTTTTTGTTGAGGTGATTGCCAAGTGAAAAAAGAAAAAGTCATTATCGTCGGCGGGGGACCTTGCGGCTTAGCTGCTGCCATTGCGTTGCAACATGCGAACGTTTCCCCGCTTGTGATTGAAAAAGGGAATATTGTCAATTCATTATATCATTACCCGACACACCAAACATTCTTTAGTTCGAGTGATCGTTTAGAAATCGGTGGGGTGCCATTTATTACAGAAAATCGAAAGCCGAAGCGCAACCAAGCCCTTGCTTATTATCGAGAAGTAGTAACGCGCAAAAATATTCGTGTTCATGCTTTTGAAAAAGTCGAACGTGTCATGAAGCAAGGGGATGGTACGTTCATCGTGGAAACGAGCAAAAATACGTATGAAGCAACGTATGTCATTATTGCGACAGGATATTATGACAATCCAAACTATATGCATGTACCTGGCGAACATTTACCAAAAGTGACGCATTATTTTAAAGAAGCACATCCGTACTACAATACGGATTGTGTCGTCATTGGCGGGAAAAATTCAAGCGTTGACGCCGCGTTAGAACTCGTTAAGGCAGGTGCACGCGTCACCGTTTTGTACCGAGGTTCGCAATATTCTTCGAGCATTAAGCCGTGGATTTTGCCTGAGTTTGATTCGCTTGTACGTCAAGGAATCATCACGATGGAATTTAACGCTCATGTGAAGGAAATTACAGAAGATGCAGTCATTTATACAGTAAATGGCGAGAAAAAGAAAATAAAAAATGACTTCGTTTTTGCGATGACAGGCTATCACCCAGACCACGATTTTTTAAAGAAAATGGGCGTTCATATCGATGAGGAAACCGGGCGACCAATGTACAATCCAGAAACGATGGAAACAAATGTGGAAGGTATTTTTATTGCGGGAGTTATTGCGGCTGGAAATAACGCGAACGAAATTTTCATTGAAAACGGCCGTTTTCACGGCGACTCCATTGCTGCGTGCATCGTTGAAAGAGAGAAAAAAGTGTCCGAATAAACGTGCGGACGCTTTTTTTATTGCTTTGAATTGTTAACTTTAATAAAATATTAGTTAACAAAAATAAGGGGGGGAAGAGGATGAAAGGGCTTTTTATTACAGGAACAGATACGGACGTAGGGAAAACATTTGTTACCGTTTGTATGTTGCGTACTCTCATAGACAAACAAATACGCGCAACAGCTTATAAGCCGATTCAAAGCGGGGCGCAATGGCAAGGGGGGAAATGGGTTGCACCGGATGTGGAAATGTATCGACAAGTGATTGATGTGACGGATGAAGAAGGATATACATACTTATTGCAAACTCCTTGTTCTCCGCATTTAGCTGCCCGTATGGATGGAGTAACGATTGAGCCAAATCGCATTGTAGCACATGTGCAAAAACTTCAACAAACATATGATTTTGTGCTTGTTGAAGGAGCAGGAGGGATCGCTGTTCCACTCGTCGATGAATCGTTTCTTGTTGCCCATTTAGCACAAGCATTATCTTTGCCGCTCATTATCGTGGCGCGAGCGAGTGTTGGAACGATTAACCATACGGTGTTAACGGTTGAATATGCTAGAGCGCATGGCTTGCATATCGCGGGCATTATTATGAACGGATTTTCTACTCCAACGAATGAAATTGAGCAAGACAATATACGTATGATCGAAAAGATGACATGTGTTCCAGTTATTGGTGAAATTCCGTATATGACGAATATTTCTGATGGTGAAATCGTATGGAGAAAGGAATGGTGGCAATGAACGAGTGGATTGAAAAAAGTAAAACGTGTTTATGGTTGCCGTTTACACAAATGAAAGATTATGAACAACATCCACTCGTTATTGAAAGTGGCGACGGGATTTTTTTAACAGATGTGAACGGAAAAACGTATTATGATGGGTATTCATCGCTTTGGCTAAACGTGCATGGGCATCGAAAAAAAGAAATTGATGATGCCATCCGCGGGCAGCTTGAGCGAATCGCCCATTCGACTCTTCTAGGTGCAGCGAATATTCCTGCGATCGCATTAGCCGAAAAATTAATTGAATGGACGCCAAGTCACCTCACGCGCGTGTTTTATTCCGACAGCGGGGCGGAAGCGGTGGAAATTGCGCTCAAAATCGCCTTTCAATATTGGAGAAATATCGGGGAAAATAAAAAGCAAAAATTTGTGACGCTCACAAACGGTTATCATGGGGATACGGTCGGTGCCATTAGCGTCGGAGCGATCGATATTTTTCACACCGTATATGAACCGTTAATGTTTACGAGCTATAAAGCACCGTTCCCGCTCGTCTATCGCCATCCGAGCAACGATCCGAACGTCGTACGCGATGAGGCGCTAAGCGCATTAGAAACGTTATTCATTGAACATCATGAAGAAATTGCTGCGATGATCGTCGAGGGTATGATTCAAGGGGCTGGTGGGATGCATGTGATGCCAACAGGGTATTTAAAAGGTGTAGAACAACTATGTCGTCGCTATAACATCTTGCTCATCGTTGATGAAGTCGCTACCGGATTTGGACGAACAGGAAAACGATTTGCGATCGAACATGAGGATGTCAGACCAGATATAATAACCGTGGCGAAAGGAATTACAGGCGGTTATTTGCCTATTGCAGCTACGTTGACGACAGAAGCCATTTATGAAGCGTTTTATGGGGACTATGCGGAGTTTAAAACGTTTTTTCATGGACATTCTTATACAGGAAACCCGCTCGGTTGTGCAGCTGCTCTAGCTAATCTGGAGATTTTTGAACGAGAGCGATTAATTGAACAAGTAGAGGCAAAGGCATCATTTGTCGCTGAGCAGCTCGCATCGTTTACAGAACTAAAGCATGTCGGGGATGTGCGGCAACTCGGTCTAATGTGCGGCATCGAACTTGTGCGCGATCGCCATACTCATGAACCGTATCCGTGGATGGACCGAATGGGGTACAAAACGACGTTAAAAATGAGAGAAAAAGGAATGTTGACGCGCCCGCTCGGTGATGTCATCGTCTTTATGCCACCGCTAGCTAGCACGTTTGAACAGCTTGAAGCGATGATTCATATTATGCGAGATGCGATTGTTGAAACGACAGAAAGGGGCTGAATGGTCAGCCCCTTCATATTTCGCCATATACCGGTTCAGGATTTTGAAGCTTCTCGACCTTCTCCTCTATACCGTTTTGTGCATTGATGAAGATGCGATATGTGTCGTCTCCGAGCGTTCCTAAGAATTCATAGCAAAGCACTTCTTGATTGATGTTGTTCATAATGATCGCTTTTCTTTCTTCCATAATGGTTACGTTCGGATTAATTTTTTTTCGTGCTTGCTCGACAGAAATGTTCGGTTTTGGAATCGTTCGGTCCCGCTTAGATGATAAGTAATCACGTGCGGAAAAGCCAATGATGTTCCCGTCATCTAGCGCGATTTTCATTTTAATGGATTCTGGATAAATACGCACCCCATCTCGTGCTGTAACGAATGTGAGGACAGCTACGTGATCGTACTGGGTGCTTTCGTATAATTCAAAGTTGTTAAATTTATGTTGTTTTAAAAACTGAAGCCCTCGCATCGTTGCCTCATTTAAACTCACGTTTTGCTTGTTGACTGGACGGTTTTCAATTACCCAAATTGGATATCCGCCTTTTTCAGTAATATCCATATACGTTTCGCTTTTTGTTTTTGGATTTTTAATCGTTACACTATAAAAGGCATCGCTCGCCCCTTCTCCGCTATGAACGACTTGAATTTCTTCATTCCCTTTTAATCCGAGAAATGTTTTGGCGATTTGCTTTGCTTCTTCTTCACTAATTTTTTTTCCGTTTATATGTGAAAATCGTTGTTGGCGTTTTTCTACACTTGTAAATGAGGGACCAAAGTCTGTTTCTTGGTAAGACTGCACATTTTTTTCTACCGTTTTAAACCCGTCGATAATCGTATTGTCGTTTGGACGATTATTTGTTGCAAGCGCCAATTCGACATCCATCCACCGCAAGTTGTTTTCTAGTACGAGATGTTGCACATTCCGCAGCTCTTGTTGAATGTCAGCAGACTTTTTGTACAATTGTTGTAACGTTTTATATTCTTCAGCATCCAACGGTTGTTTATCTAAATCGCGAATGGCTGCACGGTAGCTGAACGCACCGATATTTGATAAAAATTCTTCTGTTTTATTGAACGGCAATAGAGAAAGTGGTAATTGCCCGACAGTTGCGTGCGCTTCGGAAGCAAGGCGCCATACTTCCGCAAGCGCAGGTGATAGCGATTGTCGGGAGTTCATCGCTAATGTCGTTCCAATTTGATCGTGAAGTAAATCAATTTGATAAGTTAAATCATGAAACGCGCGCTGATAATTGTTTTCTGCGTGAATTAAAATCGCATTTTTTTGTTGATGTTCCCGATATCCCCAATATGCTGTGCCAGCAATGCCAACAGATAGTGCCGCAATAAGTAAAATACGTAGCA
Organism: Anoxybacillus sp.; assembly: GCF_036834105.1. NCBI lineage: Bacteria > Bacillati > Bacillota > Bacilli > Caryophanales > Anoxybacillaceae > Anoxybacillus > Anoxybacillus sp. Next base: position 10,242 of record NZ_DAITON010000023.1, read on the forward strand.
AAAAACTCCCCTCCTATTTACAGAAAATGTGTTTTCCAATTCGTTTAATTTGTGGCCGGCTCCATATCCAACCGTTTGTCGCTGTGTTCGGGTTAAAGTAATATAACGCGCCACTTGACGGGTCCCATCCATTCAATGCATCGAGCACAGCCTTACGAGACGTTTCGTTCGGAGTAAGCCAAATTTGTCCATCTGCTACGGCGGTAAACGCCCCTGGTTCAAAAATGACGCCGGCTACTGTGTTCGGAAAAGAAGGGCTATTTATGCGATTTAAAATGACTGCCGCAACAGCCACTTGTCCAATGTACGGCTCACCGCGTGCTTCCCCGTGTACAGCGTTGGCCATAAGCTGTAAATCATTTTGTGAAAAGCCATTCGGGACGTTGACGGCCGCTGTTCTTGCGTTTCTTGTAGCCGTTTGTTGTGGATTAGCTCGTTTTTTTAGTTGTGTATTTGCTGCTTTTTGAGTAGTCGCACGGTTGTTTGTCCTCGTTTGCCGAACTTTTACTTGTTTACTTAATGGAACGCCCCCATAATGAGTGAAAGTGTTTCCTTTTCGTAAATTTTCATGGACAAACGATTTGTAATATTTTGAAGCTCGAACGAGTTTTTGCTTTGTTGTTTGTCCCGCTAAACCGTCTACAGGCAATTGAAATTTATATTGGAAGTTTCGCAACGCCCAGTACGTTCGCCAGCCAAATACCCCATCGATCTTGCCCCTGTAGAAGCCGAGGTATTGTAGTCTTGCCTGTAATTCAATAACATCATCACCTACCGCTCCGCGTTGGATTACTTGTTTTGAAAACGCGTGTGCTTGCGACGTATAACTAAACGAGAAGATAAGGAATAAGCAAATAAACCATTTGTGCATTGTGACTCCTCCCTTGATGTGTAAACAATACCTTTTGACGCTATTTTTTGTCACAATGACGTTTTTATACATAAAAAAGAAACCAAGCGTTACGCTTGGCTTGATGTTTGAGTAATATCGACTATCATGCTTCTCGCAAGTTTTACTTTTCGTAAAGCGAGCCACCATAAAAAAATCATAAACGGAAGCATATAATATATCCATCGTTCTTGTGTTAATAAAATATAGTCGTATATCCCATGAAATAAAAATGGGAGAAGAAAAGATAGACATATATATCCTTTTTCTTTTGTAGCTAAACCGAATTTTGCCTTCCCTAAATAAAAACCCATAATTACACCAAACAAAGCATGGCTTGATACAGGCAACAGTGCGCGAGTAACAGCAAACTCCACTCCGTTTGCCAACAAGTATAAAATGTTTTCAAGCGTAGCGAATCCAAGCGATACGCTTACGCCATAAACGATGCCGTCATAAGGTTCATTAAACTCGCGATGATCATAAATTGCATAGTAAAACACAAACCATTTAAAAAACTCTTCAAGCAAACTAGTTGATAAAAATGCCTCAACAAACGCGTTTGGCAACATATGTTCAACTTTTAATACGTGCTGAATAAACATAAGCGGAAACACTAAAAACGTTCCATATAAAAACATGCGCAAAACAAGGGATAACGGTTCTGTTTCGTATTCATCTCTTAAATAAAAGTAACTGAGCAACGCCAATCCGGGGGCAATCCCGGCAGAAATAATAGCCCACATAATTTCTTCCTCGTTCCCAATTCTTTTCTTTTCATTTTGATGGTATCATGTTATTGTCAAATTGAAAATGCTTTGAGGTGTATTTTTTATGCAATAAAGGTCAAGAAGGAAATGTTTTTAGCGAGGGGGAACATACGTTGATTAAAATTGGGGTGTCATTAACGCTTGAGCCGAAATATAGCGAGCAAATGGAAAAATACAAATGTAAAGTCGCAGAGATGGAAGATGGGAAAATTTATATTGATTATCCGATTGATATGAGCACGAATCGCACCGCATTTTTGTTAGACGGAACGCAATTAAAAGCGAGCTTCGTCGGGGAAGATGAGGCGGTTTATGCGTTTGAAACAGAAGTGCTAGGAAGAACGAGACGCAATGTGCCGTTGCTCATTTTGTCATACCCCGGAGACAATCAGCTCCTTCGCATTCAACGTCGACAATTTGTGCGTGTCGATGCCATTACGGACGTGGCCGTTCATCCGTTGAATGAAGAGTTTGCTCCATTTACGACAGTAACGAGCGACATGAGTGCCGGTGGGGCAGCCATTGTGCTACCGCATCATGAAACGGGATTGAAACATGGAATGACAATTGAAATTTGGCTTGTGCTTCATATGCGTTCAGGGGACTATCATTATTTACGCTTTCCCGCGCGCGTTGTTCGTATATTTGAAGAAAACGTCCCGAAAGCATCTTTGCAATTTTTAGAGGTGAGCGATGTTGATCGCCTCACGTTAATTCGCTATAGTTTTGAAAAGCAGATTGAAACGAGAAAAAAGGAACAATTTGAAGCATAAGTATACGTATTTTCTCCCATAATAAAAATAAAATGACAGGGAGGAAGAGGCGAATGAAGACAATTGAACGGATGTTGTGGAAGCTTGCTATTATACAGTTTATTTTTTTATGTATCGCTCAATATGTCGTTTTCCATTCGTCATTTGCACCTTACGTCGTGAAAGTGATTCGTTACGAAGGTGTCATGAAAAATTCTGAAACAAAAACGATTGAAACATTCGACCAACGATAAACGGTATGATACAATATAGAAGCAGGAACGTTCCTGCTTTTTTGTTGAAACGAAAACGATTGACAGGAGGCATTATGAAGAAGAAAATTTCGATCGCGATTGATGGACCAGCAGCTGCTGGCAAAAGTACGGTCGCGAAACGGCTAGCTGAAGCGTTGTCTTACGTTTATATTGATACGGGAGCGATGTATCGCGCCTTAACATATTGTGCGCTCCGGCGCGGTGTAGACGTTCATGATGAAAAACAATTAATGAACGTGCTAAATGATACATATATTGAATTAAAACCTTCGCCAGCTGGGCAACTTGTATTTGCAAATGGCGAAAATGTTACAGAAGAAATCCGAAAAAACGATGTGACAAACAACGTGTCATATGTAGCGAAACACCCAGCGGTTCGCGAAGAAATGGTTAAACGCCAGCGTGAGCTAGGTCGACACGGCGGCGTTGTCATGGATGGCCGCGATATTGGAACACATGTGCTCCCGCATGCGGAAGTGAAAATTTTTTTGCTTGCGTCTGTTGAAGAGCGGGCAAAACGTCGTCACGAAGAAAATATGGCGCGCGGCATTCCGTCTAGCTTAGAGCAACTAAAAGAGGAAATTGCCCGCCGCGATCAAATTGACTCACAACGTGCAGTAGCTCCGCTGAAAAAAGCGGAAGACGCCATTGAAATCGATACGACGTCATTATCGATTGATGAAGTCGTTGATCGTATTATGTGCATTGTCCATGAAAGGGTGGGGGGGCAGTGAGCTTTTACACGTTTGCTCGCACAGTTGTTAAACATGTACTTACTCCGCTTTATCGCATAGAAGTAAGTGGAGTAGAGCATATTCCAAAAGAAGGTGCTGTCCTCATTTGCGCCAATCATATTAGCAACTTAGATCCACCAGTTGTCGGGATCACATGTCCGCGTCCGGTTCATTTTATGGCGAAAGAAGAACTGTTTCACACACCTATTGTGAAGCAGCTCGTTTCTCGCCTGCATGCGTTTCCTGTTCGTCGAGGAATGGGAGACCGAGAGGCGTTGCGGACAGGGCTAGCTTTATTAAAAGAAAAAAAAGTGCTCGGATTATTTCCAGAAGGGACGCGAAGTAAAGACGGGAAATTGAAAAAAGGGTTAGCTGGTGCAGGCTTCTTTGCGTTGCGTAGCGATGCAGTTGTTGTGCCGTGTGCCATCATCGGACCTTATCGTGTCGGAAAGCGATTAAAAGTCGTATACGGTGCCCCAATTGATTTCGCTCCATGGCGGGAAAGAAGAGCGAGCGCTGACGAGGTCACAGCTGTCATTATGGAGCATATTCAACAACTTTTAGATGAACATCAGTAGTTATGACTTGACAAAAACAACGTTTTAATACAGATTAGTAAAAAAGGAAGTTTTTTCTTTGTGGTTAATGGACGAGCACATCGTTGTTCGCCCATTCAACATATATTTCTGTCGTCGAGCAGGTGTGGAGTGTAAGGAGGTATTCACTATGGAAGAGATGAATCAAGTTGATGTACGCGTCTATGAAGTAGGCGACACAGTAAAAGGTCAAGTGACAAAAGTAGAAGACAAACAAGTGCTTGTTGATGTAGAGGGAAGCAAGCTTGTCGGCATTATCCCGATTAGTGAGCTGTCAAGCCTTCATATCGAAAAAGCAAGCGATGTGCTGTCGGTTGGGGATGCAGTCATCGCAAAAGTGAAAAAAGTAGAAGATGAAGCAATTATTTTATCGAAGAAAGCTGCAGATGCGGAACAAGCGTGGGAAGATCTTGAACGAAAACTTACAAACGGCGAGACGTTTGATGTAGTCGTGAAAGATATTGTAAAAGGTGGGCTTGTTGCTGATGTCGGCGTCCGTGCCTTTATTCCAGCATCGCTTGTTGAGAAAGATTTTGTCGAGGACTTCACAGACTATAAAGGACGTACGTTAGCTGTGAAAGTCATTGAACTTGATCGAGAAAAAAATCGCGTCGTTTTATCTCATCGGGCTGTTGTAGAAGAAGAAGAAACATCGAAAAAGAAGGCGGCATTGCAGTCGCTTCACGTCGGTCAAGTGCTTGAAGGAACAGTCGCGCGCATTACAAACTTCGGCGTGTTCGTCAATGTTGGTGAGATTGATGGTCTCGTACATATTTCTCAGCTTGCCCATACACGTGTAGATCATCCGTCAGACGTCGTGAAAGAAGGCGATGTCGTAAAAGTGAAAGTGCTTGCGATTGATGAACAAAGCGGTCGCGTTTCTTTATCGGTGACAGAAGCATTGCCAGCTCCATGGGATCATATCGAACAAAAAATAAAAGAAGGCGATGTGTTAGAAGGGACAGTGAAACGTTTAGCGCCATTCGGAGCGTTCGTTGAAGTGTTACCAGGTGTTGAAGGTCTTGTTCATATTTCGCAAATTTCAACAAAGCATATCGGGACACCGCATGAAGTGTTAAAAGAAGGCGATGTTGTAAAAGTGAAAGTGCTTGCAGTAAACGAAAAAGAAAAACGCTTATCGTTAAGCATTCGTGAATTGCTCGAAGATGACGTACAAGAAGACTATCGTGAATATACAACTTCAACAGAGACGACGACGGGATTTCAAATTGGTGAAGTGATTGGAGAACAGCTGAAAAAATTAAAATAAATGGTGATTGCAGTGGATCGTGCAAAACGAAAATTACAACATATTGAATATGCTCTTGCAACAGGACAGCACCGCTTGCACGGATTTGAAGATGTAACATTTGTACACAATAGCTTGCCGAATATTTCCACTGCTCATATTGATTTGCAAACAACAATCGGCGAACTTTCTTTACGTTCGCCGATTTTTATTAACGCGATGACAGGCGGCGGGGGCGATCAGACGGCAAAAATTAACGAACAGCTTGCTTACGCGGCTAAACAGTGTGGTATAGCTATGGCTGTTGGTTCACAAATGGCTGCTTTAAAGGATGAGAGAGAGCGCTCGTCGTTTACTGTGATTCGCAAAGTAAATGAGCACGGACTTGTTTTTGCCAACTTAGGTAGTGAAGCGACGGTGGAACAGGCGAAGCGAGCAATCGACATGATTGAGGCAAATGCCATCCAAATTCATTTAAACGTCGTTCAAGAGTTAGTTATGCCTGAAGGAGATCGTGATTTTTGCGGAGCGCTTTCACGCATTGAACAAATTGTTTCTGCTGTCGATGTACCGGTCATTGTAAAAGAAGTTGGCTTCGGTATGAGCAAGGAAACGGCACGGAAGTTAGAACATATAGGTGTATGTGCAGTTGATGTTGGTGGTTTTGGAGGAACAAATTTTGCACAAATTGAAAATGAGCGACGTCAACAACCGTTGACGTATTTTAACGAGTGGGGAATGACGACGACCGCATCGATTGCCGAAGTGGCGGCAGCTACCGAGCGATTGTCTATTATCGGCAGCGGCGGTGTGCAACATGCTCTTGATGTAGCTAAATGCATTGCGCTCGGTGCCTCTGCGGTAGGAATGGCAGGCTACGTGTTGCGTCTTCTTATTGAGCAAGGGATGGAAGCATTAATTGCGGAAATTGAGCGTCTGCATGATGATTTAACACTCATTATGACAGCACTAGGTACTCGAACAATTCACGATTTGCAAAAAGCTCCCCTTGTTATCACAGGGAAAACATATCATTGGCTGCGTGAGCGAGGCGTTGAGACGACGCGCTATAGCCAAAGATCATAAAGAAAAGGTGTCCTAGATGGGCACCTTTTCCTGTTTATTTTTCCGTTTTTGTACTTCCTCCAAAATTTTTCGCTGGATCGCGATCAGATTCGACGCGTCGCGATTGCTTCAACTTTTTTTCCTGACGATCTTTCCCCATGCTGATCCCTCCTCCACTCTTATTTTGTCCATTCCCTTTTTTCACATACAGAGATTAAATTTTTAAAAATAAGACATAATGGAAAGTGGAGGTGTTACGGTGGAGGGAGGTTATTTTTATTGGCTTTCTTGGTTTTTATGGATCATTTACACGTTTTTCGCTCCAAAAAATCGTGTTCGCCTATTGGCGTGTATATATATTTTGTTGTTAATTATATTGTCTGCTTATGATGTGACGATTGGGTCGTTTCGCATTTCACTTGCATACGTTCTCATGCTTTGTGTCAGCTATTTTTTCGTTATGAAACGAACAGGGATGACGTTTATATATTTTGCATTCACCAGTGCAAGTATGACGATGCTATATGCTGCTTTTCATTTTTTGTTGTTGTTTGATCCGGTTTGGGTATTTGTAGATGCGACATGGTTGCTTGCATTTGCACTTTTGCTTGCATCATTTTCATTGTATCGAACGTTTTATGATCGTTTGCTCGTTTTGACGGTCGGTTGTTGTCAAGGGGACTTTTTGTATGCATTTGTGTTAAAGCAATTTTCCTTCCCTCATGTCGTTGGTTCACTGCTATTTTTAGATGGCTGGGCGTTTGCAGCAGCATGTTTATTCGTATGGAAGTGGCTTGAGCAATTACCGACGTATATCGATACGAGATTTTACAAGCGGACGAAGGAGGCTAAAACGTGAACGAATATACGTATCCGATTTTATTTGGTGTTATCGTCGGCGTTTTCACGAGATTATACTTATTGAAAACAGATTATCGCCAATATCCAACATATTTGCACGGAAAAATTATTCATATTGCGCTTGGGTTTATTGCGGCAGGACTTGGAACTGTGGCCGTGCCAGCTATTATGGAAAAAGAGTTTGCTGCCATTACCTTTTTAGCGCTCGCGGCTTCTCAGTTTCGCGACGTGCGGAACATGGAGCGAAATACGTTAAATGAGCTCGATCAATATGAACTTGTACCGCGTGGTAAGACGTATATTGAAGGCATTGCCATTGTCTTTGAAGGGAGAAATTATTTAGTTATTTTCGCGTCATTTTTAAGTACGTTCGCATATTTAGTATGGAACATATGGCTCGGACTTGTTGCAGCTACACTTTCGTTTATCATTGCTCGTAAACTCATGTCTGGTAGTCGGCTTGGGGATATTGTCGAAGTGGAATATGTAAAACCTCATTTTAAAGGGCCAGGATTATATGTCGACAACATTTATATCATGAACATTGGTTTAGAGGCGCGGAGAGAAGAAATTTTACGCTATGGCATGGGATTTATCTTGAAGCCGAAAAATTTTAATGCCCGCTCCACGATCGCGAATCTTGGGCAACGGCAGGCCATTTTGCACGATATTTCAACCGCCTTGGGCGTATATCGCGATTCAGGAACGCCAGCGCTCGTTCCGCTCGCTAAGCGGGATTTAGACGATGGTCGAGTCGGCATTTTTATTTTACCACAGGAAAAAGATGTGGAAAAAGCAAAAGCAATTATTCGGAATGTGCCGACGTTGGAAAATGCGATTCGCATGCCAACCAAGTCAGAAACGAACCAAGCAGGGAGGGTATTACGATGACTGTGGAGAAAATGATTTTAGCTGTTATTACAACGTCACCACACAAAGTGGCTGGTGGCGTAACATTTATTTGTGAAAACGATGAAGAGATGCAACGAGTTGCCGCGAACTTAGAAGCTATTTTAGATGGCATTGCTCACGCGCTAAGCGATGATTTGCTCATTATTGTGAAACATTGATTTTTTTGATAAAATGGGAAAGCTAGACCCTTCAATGGAAGGGCTTCTTTTTTGTTCGGGTTTCGAAACTTAATGAAGGAGTGTGAGCGTATGACGAAACCAGTTGTAGCGATCGTTGGCCGCCCGAATGTCGGGAAATCGACGATTTTTAACCGCATTGTCGGGGAACGTATTTCCATTGTAGAAGATGTGCCGGGAGTGACACGTGACCGAATTTATAGCAGTGGTGAATGGTTAAACACAACGTTTAACATTATTGATACAGGCGGTATTGACATTGGAGATGAACCGCTATTGACCCAAATTCGTCAACAAGCAGAAATTGCGATCGATGAAGCGGACGTCATTATTTTTATGACGAATGGTCGAGATGGCGTCACAGCTGCTGACGAAGAAGTAGCGAAAATTTTATATCGCTCGAATAAACCAGTTGTGTTAGCAGTGAACAAAATTGATAATCCAGAAATGCGTGAAAACATTTATGATTTTTATACGCTCGGATTCGGAGAACCGATCCCGATTTCTGGTACGCACGGATTAGGGATCGGGGACTTATTAGATGCAGTCGTCGCCCATTTTCCGAAACGTGAAGCGAAGGAATACGATGCCGATGTCATTAAATTTTGTTTAATTGGTCGGCCAAACGTTGGGAAATCATCGCTCGTTAATGCTATTTTAGGCGAGGAGCGGGTCATTGTTAGCGATATGGCAGGAACGACGCGTGACGCGATTGACACAACGTTTAAACGTGATGGTCAAGAATATGTCATTATTGATACGGCAGGGATGCGCAAAAGAGGAAAAGTATATGAAAGCACCGAAAAATATAGTGTGTTGCGCGCGCTGAAGGCGATCGAGCGTTCCGATGTTGTGCTTGTTGTCATTAATGCGGAAGAAGGCATTATTGAACAAGATAAAAAAATTGCGGGGTATGCGCATGAAGCTGGTCGAGGTGTTGTTATTGTCGTCAATAAATGGGATGCAATTGAAAAAGATGAAAAAACGATGAATGAGTTTGAGAAAAAAATTCGTGACCATTTTCAATTTCTTGATTATGCACCGATCATATTCGTATCAGCAAAAACGAAGCAACGGTTGCATAAGCTGTTGCCGATCATTCAAATGGTAAGTGAAAATCATGCGATGCGCGTTCAAACGAACGTATTGAACGAAGTGTTGATGGATGCGATTGCTATGAATCCGACACCGACACATAACGGCCAACGATTGAAAATTTACTATATGACGCAAGTAGCAGTAAAACCTCCGACGTTTGTTGTATTTGTCAATGACCCTGAACTCATGCATTTTTCGTATGAACGGTTTTTAGAAAACCGAATTCGTGATACATTTGGGTTTGAAGGAACGCCAATTAAAATTATTGCACGTCCGCGCAAATAAGGAGGGATTCAATGGTTACTGTATTAGGAGCTGGTAGTTGGGGTACGGCTTTAGCAATCGTTCTTGCTGATAACGGGCATCATGTTCGACTTTGGGGACAGCGCCAGGAACAGATTGATGAGATTAATGAAAAGCATACAAACGAAAAATATTTGCCGAATATTCATCTTCCAAATGCGATTGTCGGTTATGTTGATCTTGCTCGAGCGCTTGAAGGAGTGGAAACGGTCGTATTAGCTGTGCCGACGAAAGCGATTCGCGACGTATTACAGCGCGTACGAACGTGCGTGAAACAGCCGATTACCATCGTTTCCGTCAGCAAAGGAATTGAGCCCGATACAAATAAACGTATTTCTCAAATTATTGAGGAAGAAATGCCAGCCCATTTGTTGCGAGATGTCGTTGTTTTGTCAGGTCCGAGCCATGCGGAAGAAGTGAGTTTACGCCATCCGACGACGGTGACGGTGTCATCGAAAAATATGGAAGCTGCCGAGCGCATTCAAGATTTATTTATGAACCATCAATATTTCCGCGTATACACAAACCCGGATTTAATTGGGGTAGAAATTGGCGGGGCTTTAAAAAATATTATCGCGTTAGCAGCGGGGATTACGGATGGGCTCGGTTACGGAGATAACGCGAAAGCGGCGCTTATGACACGCGGGCTTGCAGAAATGGCGCGTCTCGGTAGCCGACTAGGGGCCAATCCGCTCACATTTGCAGGATTGACAGGCATTGGTGATTTGATTGTGACATGCACAAGCGTTCATTCGCGCAACTGGCGCGCTGGCCATTTGCTCGGCAAAGGACAGGCGCTTGACGATGTGCTAGCGAACATGGGAATGGTCGTAGAAGGGGTACGGACAACAAAAGCTGCCTATCAATTAGCGAAAAAAATGAATGTCGATATGCCGATTACGAATGCGCTTTACGATGTATTATTTAACGGCAAAGATGTAAAGCGTGCAGTTGACTCTCTCATGGCGCGTGGCAAAACGTCAGAACTTGAAGATTTAGCAAACATTTCGTTATAATTTTGTTTGAAATGGGCATGTGAAGAGTGCGTTGTTATGAATATTGCATACAATGCTATGAAAACATTCTCAGGCTTAAATGGATGGTGCAAGTTAGTCATCGTCTGAAGTAAAGAAGCCCCGCTTTACTTCAGCTTTTTTATGTATTGACAAAACGAGAGAAAGCGAGGGAGAGCGATGTCACCGGGTTTGTTAAAAATGTGGATTTCTTTAACAGGAATTGGGTTAATGTTTGTAGCTGTATTTTCCATTTATTTCAGCCGATATAAAGTGAAAAATAAAGTGTTGAAAGTCGTTTTAGCGACGATTGCGTACATAAGTATGATGATCGCTGGTCTCATTATTGTGTTTGTCGTATTTAGCGGACCAGTGCAAGAGTAAAAGGATGGATGAATGATGAAAAAGTGGCTGCTTTCTGCAATGGTCGTTAGTATAGTGATGTTGTTATCCGGATGCTTATATCCGCAAGAGCGTTTAGCGCAAAATCAAATTCCGTACAAAGAACAAGTCGAGCGCGTTCAACAAGCGGTAAATGAATATCGTCAGGCGACAGGCGGACTGTTACCCATTCAAACGCGTGACATGTCAACGCCGATTTATCAAAAATATCCGATTGACTTTAACATGCTTGTTCCGAGATATATGGCTGAACCGCCAGGCAATGCGTTTGAAAGCGGTGGTGTATATCAATATGTTCTCGTTGATGTTGAAACAAATCCGACGGTGAAGTTGTTGGATCTTCGTTCAGCGGAAGCCATTCGTGACTTGAAGCTGCGCATTCGCATGTATCAAGATGCTCACGGTTATCCACCGTTTAAAGATGTGCTAGCTAAAGGTGTATTTACGCTTGATTATAAAAAGCTACGTTTAGACGCTCCTCCTCACGTCGTCAGCCCTTTTTCAGGAAAAAATCTTCCGCTTATTATTGACGGCAAAGGAGAAATTTACATTGATTATCGTATCGATTTGTATGAGAAATTACAAACAGAGACGCACAATTATCGCTATGGAGACGATATTCGCGACCTTCTTGTGAAGCATTCGCTCTTTGTTCCTGCTTATTCTCTCCCATACACAATTGATGAAAAGAAAAAAGAACCTATTTTTCTTGTAAAATAAGTCATGATCCCTTCTCTAAACAAATACATTTTAGAGAAGGGATTTTTTTAGTCATAAACAAATAGGACAACAACATATGCATATAGTGTCCTCATATGTTTTAAATATAAGGGAGGGAAGGCAGTTGGAAAAGGTCGATCTTTTTAAAGATATTGCTGAACGAACAGGCGGAGATATTTATTTAGGAGTTGTAGGCGCCGTTCGAACAGGAAAATCGACGTTTATTAAAAAGTTTATGGAACTTGTTGTCATTCCGAATATTCAAAACGAAGCAGATAAAGCTCGGGCACAAGATGAACTGCCGCAAAGTGCAGCAGGGAAAACAATTATGACGACAGAGCCGAAGTTTGTTCCGAATCAAGCTGTGAAAGTGAAAGTTGATGATGGACTTGAAGTGAACATCCGCCTTGTTGATTGTGTCGGTTATACGGTGCAAGGGGCGAAAGGATTTGAAGATGAAAATGGTCCGCGCATGATTCATACACCATGGTATGAAGAGCCAATTCCGTTTCAAGAGGCGGCTGAAATCGGCACGAGAAAAGTTATTCAAGAGCATTCGACGATCGGTGTTGTCATTACAACCGATGGAACGATTGGAGAAATTCCGCGCGAAAATTATATTGAAGCGGAAGAACGAGTTGTCAATGAGTTAAAAGAAGTAGGTAAGCCGTTTATTATGATTATTAATACGGTGCGTCCGCAACATCCTGAAACGGAGACGCTAAAGCAACAGTTAAGTGAAAAATACGATATTCCAGTATTAGCGTTAAGCGTTGAAGGAATGCGTGAAGCGGACGTGTACCAAGTGCTTCGCGAGGCATTATATGAGTTCCCAGTGCTAGAGGTGAACGTCAATTTGCCGAACTGGGTCATGGTGTTGCGTGAAAACCATTGGCTGCGTGAAAGCTATCAAGAAGCGGTGCGCGATACAGTGAAAGATATTAAACGATTGCGCGACGTCGATCGAGTCGTACAACAATTTAGCGAATACGATTTTATTGATGAAGCTCGTTTAGCTGGCATTGAAATGGGGCAAGGTATTGCAGAAATTGATTTGTATGCCCCAGATGAGTTGTACGATCAAATTTTAAAAGAAGTCGTCGGCGTTGAAATACGAGGAAAAGATCACTTGTTGCAATTAATGCAAGACTTTGCTTATGCAAAAGCAGAATACGATCAAATCGCGGATGCGCTTCGCATGGTTAAACAAACAGGATACGGCATCGCCGCTCCATCACTTTCCGATATGAGCTTAGATGAACCAGAAATTATTCGTCAAGGATCGCGCTTTGGTGTGCGGTTAAAAGCGGTGGCACCATCTATTCATATGATTAAAGTCGATGTTGAATCGGAGTTCGCTCCAATTATCGGAACGGAAAAACAGAGCGAAGAGCTCGTTCGCTATTTAA
>NZ_DAITON010000024.1:0-22791 GCF_036834105.1 Anoxybacillus sp.
TTTGTCTTTTGGGGATGGAAATTAATGTAATGAAAAATGCTCATCTACAGTATGTACATGAATTTTCGAGAGGTGGGAGAATAGATGAGTACAATCGGTGAAAATATTCGCATGTATCGAGAACAGCGAAATATGTCACAACAAGAATTAGCGTTAAAAGTACGTGTAGGGGTAGCGACGATTCAGAAATACGAATCAGGTGAACAAATTCCTGATACACCGACGATTTTAAAGCTTTGTACAGCACTTGATGTACCTGCATCCGAATTGTTAGAACGTGCGGATCTGTCGAATTCCTCCGTCGTTGATCCTGAAATCGAATATTTAATTAAAGAAATCGGCATTAAACGGGCGAAACTGATTTTACGAAAAGCAAAAGAATTTAGCGAAGAAGATTTTCTACGCGTCATGCAAATGTTGTATGAGCTCAAATACAATAAAGAAAGCTGACAGCTGCGTCAGCTTTCTTTATAGCCGTTCAACAAATCGCTTCATGCGTCGAATCGCTTCTTGTAATTGTTCAAGCGACGAGGCGTATGAACAACGAATATACCCTTCTCCACTTGCTCCAAACACATTGCCAGGAACGACAGCTACTTTTTCCTCTAACAACAAACGCTCGGCAAACTGTTCTGACGTCATGCCTGTCGATTGAATGGAAGGGAATGCATAAAATGCCCCCCCTGGCATATGACATGAAAGGCCGAGTTCATTTAATGACTGAACAAAAAAGTTGCGCCGTTGTCGATAGCTCTTTTTCATCTGTTCGACATCATCTGCTCCATTTCGCAACGCTTCAATAGCGGCATATTGCGCCATTGTTGGCGCACACATCATCGTATATTGATGAATTTTTAACATCGCCGTAGCTAAATTTTTCGGTGCAGCAATAAATCCTAGCCGCCATCCCGTCATCGCAAATCCTTTCGAAAAACCGTTAATTAAAATGGTTCGCTCTCGCATATGAGTGATTGCAGGAAAACTTGTATATTGTTCGTCATAGCATAATTCCGCATAAATTTCATCCGAAATAACGAGCAGATCGTACTTTGCCACAATGCGAGCAATTTGCGCAAGTTCTTCTGCGTTCAGCACCGTTCCTGTTGGGTTATTTGGCGAGCAAATGATTAATGCTTTTGTTTTCGGTGTGACGACTTGTTCAATTTGCCCAGGTTGTAGCTTAAATTGATGTGTTCCACTCGTTTGAATCGGAATCGGCACACCTCCAGCCAAAGAGACAAGCGGTGCATACGAAACGAAGCTTGGTTCAACGACAATGACTTCATCACCCGGATTCAAAATCGCCCTAAGAGAAATATCCAGCGCTTGGCTTGCTCCCACCGTTACAATCAGTTCATCTGTCGGATCATACGACACACGAAAGCGACGTACCAAATAATCGCTAATTTCTTTTCTCAATTCCAATAAACCGGCGTTTGCTGTATATGACGTATATCCTTGCTCTAATGATAAAATACACGCTTCGCGTACACCCCAAGGCGTAACAAAATCAGGCTCACCAACCCCTAGCGAAATAACCCCTTCCATACTTGCCGCTAAATCAAAAAAACGACGAATACCAGATGGCTTCATGCGAGAGACCGTATCAGATACATACGATTTTGTTTTTTGCATTACGGAGCCACCACGATTCTTCGATCTTGGTCACCTTGCTCGAATACGGTACCGTCATGTTTATATTTTTTTAAAATAAAATGGGTCGTCGTTGAAATAACCGAATCAAGCGTCGATAATTTCTCAGAAACAAAATGAGCAATTTCAGACATGGAACGACCCTCGATGACGACAGATAAATCATAGGCGCCAGACATCAAATAGACAGATTTAACTTCTGGGAAGCGATAAATGCGCTCAGCAACCTCATCAAATCCAACACCCCGCTTCGGCGTCACTTTTACATCGATCATCGCTGTCACACCTTCGTGCCCATCCACTTTCCGCCAATCGACAATCGTTGCATACTGCACAATGACTTTCGCCTCTTCTAATTTTTTGATGATCTGTTCGACTTCCGAGATCGAGAGCGAAACCATCTTTGCGATTGTATCCATCGGCAACCGAGCATTTTTCTCTAACAGTTCAACAATTTCAATTTCTTTTTCGGTTAATTTCACATCAATCCCCCCTACCACAAATTTTCACACAATTTAGAAAAAAATGCACGTGTTTTTTCAAAAAAATGAGCAAGACGATATCGCTTGCTACTGCGGTTTTTTGATGACACCGCAAGCGATTCGTTTGCCCGCATTTCCTGCTGGTTGGGACATGCCGTCATCTTTCCCTTCATGAACGACAATAGATGTCCCATCTTTTGTGAACAGGCCGTTCTTCTCCTCAGATAAATCTACATTAGGAGCCATAAGCTGCGCCTTTACCGTCCCATCTTCTTTCACGATTAAATTAGGTAAATCACCTGCATGCGCCCCCTCCGGATGAAGAAGCCCATGCTCTTTTCCATCTGGATTAAAATGCTCACCCGCTGATTTGAATTCAGGTGGTTCACATGTCCCTTTGTCGTGAATATGTAGCGCATGTTCTCCTGGTGGCAATCCTTTTAGATTTATGTCAAGTTTTACCCCTTTAGGTTGTTGGGACATTTTAATCGTTCCGAGCGAGTCTCCATCCTCATTGATTACATTGACATCGACGCTTTTCACTTTCTCTTCCACACATCCACTTACAAGCAATAAAAAGAAACATACAATCACACGACGCACAATAAGCCCTCCAACTACATATTTACAGCTTATTATGCCCTTTTTTTGTCCGTTTAGTCATCGATTCGTTGTTTTTGGAGCTGTTCCTCTAGTTGTTTTGCTTTCTCTTCTTGACGTTTTGAAACTTTTATAATTACTCGCATCGTCAATACCGCAGCGATAAAAAACGCCGTAAACGAAATGGCAGCCGGAATGTATTCCGTTTTGTCTTCTGGAAAATATAGAAACAATCCAAATATGATGTGAACCATACGATCAACCTTTCCTCATATCATCTTGCTAATTATATCATAAAGGCAATTGTATCACTTCGCAAAAAGGAATATAATTGGATTCGTAAATAAAAAAGGGGGGCGTGTTCGTTTGAAAAACGTCGTAATCCACAAAGTTATCACATTTGTATTCACGGAGGCGCAATTAAGGGGGTATTGGAACGAACAAAAACAAAAAATTCCATTCGAATCTTTAACAAATGAGCAGTTGATGACGTTAGCTGAAGATATGCTAGCGAACTCTTCCCATAGCCAACTTGAACAACATATTTTAGATCACGGTTGGCGCGTAAAAGAAGAGACAGAAGGACAAGTGGTCGCAGAGGACGACTCACGTGAACATGTGCATGTTGAAGTCGTTGATACAACGAAACAAGGGTCTCCATCAACAAAGTTATTTATCGACCGCTTATCGCAAATCGAATGCGCACAATGCGGATTTTCTTTTTACATCCGTAATGTAAACGCTGACACAGCACATTTAACATGCCCAAGTTGCCTTCAACCATTAAACTGAAAAAAGAAAGGAATGACAGATCGTGCATGAGGCTATGACTCATGAAGTAAGTAACTTTCAATATTATGCGGCCATTGCAATCTTTTTGATTACATACGCCATTATTATCTCAGAAAAAGTAAATCGGGCTGTAATCGCTCTATTAGGTGCCGCCTTTATGATCATTTTCGGCATCGTCGATTTACATCAAGCGTACACGCATCATATCGAATGGGGAACGATTACGCTTCTAATCGGAATGATGATCCTTGTTAGCATTACGAGCAAGTCTGGTTTTTTTCAATACGTAGCAGTAAAAGCGGCCAAAGTGGCCAAAGGGAGTCCCATTCACATTTTAGTGATCTTATCATTACTCACAGCTGTTCTTTCTGCGTTTCTAGATAATGTAACGACGGTGTTATTGATTGTTCCGGTTACATTCTCAATTACACGTATGTTAGAAGTTGAACCTGTTCCATTTTTAATTTCTGAAGTACTTTTCTCAAATATCGGTGGAACAGCGACAATGATCGGAGATCCACCGAACATTATGATCGGCTCTGCCAATAAACATTTGACGTTTAATGATTTCTTATTTAATTTAGGTCCTGTTGTTTTAATTATTATGCTCGTCGTTGTCGTTATTTTGTATGTGTTTTATCGCAAACGTCTTCAAGCAAACGCAGCACTGATCGAACGACTCATGAAAATTGATGAAAAACAATACATTAAAGATGCTGTGCTATTAAAAAAATCCGTTTCAGTCCTTGGGTTAACTATTTTAGGTTTCACCCTTCATTCCGTCATTCACGTCGATGCGGCAGTCATCGCGATGACAGGGGCTGTTATTTTAATGCTCATCGGGGTAAAAGAACATGATTTAGAAGAAGTATTCGCTTCTGTCGAGTGGACAACCATTTTCTTTTTCGCGGGGTTGTTTACGCTCGTTGGAGGGCTTGTAGATATTGGTCTCATTAAAAGCCTAGCGGAAAAAGCTTTGGAAGTCACAGGTGGCGATATTCACTTCGCATCCTACTTAATTCTTTGGGTATCTGGCATCGCATCAGCAACCATTGACAACATTCCGTTCGTTGCAACGATGATCCCGCTCATTCAAGATATGGCTGTCGGCATGGGGCTATCTCCAGACGCCGCACAAATTGATGTGTTATGGTGGTCATTAGCACTTGGTGCTTGCTTAGGTGGAAACGGGACGTTAATTGGCGCATCAGCAAACGTCATCGTTGCAGGGATCGCCTTGCGTGAAGGACATGGGTTTAGCTACTTCGATTTTCTAAAAATCGGGGCACCGCTCACACTCATTTCATTGCTTATTTCACATGCTTATATTTTCATTCGTTACTTATAAAAACGCTCGTTTTTGAGCGTTTTTTTCTTTCTGTCATATACTGCTTGCAAGGAGGGAAAAAAGATGTATCCAAACGTTGATATTAAACAATTTACTCAATCCGCAAAATCTTTACAAAAACTACTTAAAGACGCAACAGCCATTTCTACAAAAGTTGCCAACGATCCTGTCTTTGCAAAGCAGTTGATGGAAAAAGCGCAACAATCGAAACAAGAAGACGTGCAAAAACAGCTTCAATCGATTGGCATCGAATCTGAAATGAACATTTCGTTTAATCCAAATACGATTCATATTACACTTTCCCCAAAAAAAGGCGAGTCGCCTTGTTGTCAACTCACCTTTTTTCTTTACTGGCGATAATTCGGTGCCGCCATCTGTTTTTCACCAATATGTGCCGCATCGCGCAAATCATATCCATCGTCGATTTCACTAACGTGAATAATATCTTCTTTCGCCCCTAATCGATTTGCGCGAAGCAATTGTTCTTCTTCTCCCATTATGATCCCCTCCGTACTGTTATATTGTGCAAATTCATTTCATTTATGTGTTGACATATTTTGTTTTATCAGCTACGATTTCGTTAACAAATAAAAAAAGGAGGTTAACAAATGCGAGCGAAAGACTTAACATTCATTGCCATGTTCGCAGCATTCATGGCGATCGGAGCAAACATCACCTCATGGGTTCCTTTTCTCGTTATCGGGGGCGTTCCCATTACGCTACAAACCTTTTTTTGCGTATTAGCCGGAGCGATTCTCGGGGCAAAACGCGGCGCAATCGCGATGACTGTTTATATGCTCATCGGACTGTTTGGTGCGCCTGTTTTCGCGCGCTTTAGCGGAGGGTTCTCCTCCATCGTCACCCCGACGTTTGGATTTATTCTTTCTTTTATTCTTGCGGCTTACGTCACTGGATTGCTTGTTGAAAAAAGTACAAAACGTTCGATGGCGCAATTTATTACAGCAACTATCATCGGCATGATAATTAACTATGTTGTCGGAACAAATTGGATGTACATGGCATTTACATTATGGGCCGATGCACCGGAAGGATTCTCATACACAATGGCATGGAGCTGGATGCTCGTTCCACTTCCAAAAGATATTATTTTATCGATCGTTGCGGGTATGATTGCACCGCGCATTTACAAGGCGTTAAACGACCATCAAACATATAACAAATATGTCGCCTAACTAAAGAAAAGGAAGTTCGGTTACAGCCCGACTTCCTTTTCTTCTCTCTTTATATATTGTTGCCGAAACACTTGCATCGATTCATTTTCATTCAGTGCAATCATCTCTTGCTCCGATAATGTCCCATCTCCGCGTTGGACGACATATACGTTTACTTTTTTCTTTCCCCAATGCTTATATACATCATCTACTGTTTCATAATATAGGTCAATTTTATGGCCTTTAATCGCTGAACCCGTATCAGCAACGACGCCATATCCGTATCCTGGAATAAATAAAATTGTTCCAATTGGGAAAACATTCAAATCAGCGGCAATCGTTGAGTATAAATCACGCTTCACGCGTACACCCGAATATGTAATTCCATAACTCGGGTGATCGGGCGTTTTTCCTGTTGACTCTACTCCAGCCGTATACCCTGTCGCTACAACAGTGACGGACGGGTATTGCGACCAATCGAAAGCCTCCTCTAGCGTTAATGATTCATTCGTCGTTTGTTGTGATGATAGTTGCGTCACTCGTTTTTCATTTTTACGAAAACGATCTGCTACATATTCATACGTATGTGTTGAAAATAATGATTTGAACGAGAAAAAAGAAAAACGTGAATGGGATAACCAATCAGATAGCGTCTTCGCTTCAACGCCCGATATGGATTGAAATGTCGTCATGAACGCACATAAAAACAATACAACCATGGTCGTTCGTCTTAACCATTTTATGCCCATTTATTCACTCCTCCCACGGTTGTATTTCTTTCCAATAACGAAACAAAATATACATCACCGCGAAAAGAAATAAAAAACCTCCACGATCGTGAAGGTTTAAAACATACGATATCCTTTTTTTCTTAACGTCTGAATCACGACACCAGAAACGATTGCTCCCACAATACCGCTACTTAAAATGATTAAATCCGCGCTCGCTAGCGATCCGATTCGTTCCTTTACATGAGCAAAGGATTGGGATGGATTTGTCACGTAGTCAATCAAAGAAATTTGATCAATCCAAAACAATAAAACAAACGGGCTTAATATCGCCATCGTCCATGTCGTTCGTAAAATCATATTTAATAAAAAGCCAATACCAAAAAATAAAACAAAAAATAACAAAATTGAAATGAGTAAAACCGGAATGCTCATCTCCATGCGCTCTCACCTCCAATACACCATTTTAAGTGTACTGAAAGCGAAAACACGAGTCAATTATTGCTTCATCGCCATTTCATTTTTTTCTATTCCTGTCCCTTCGCAATGATGGCACGTTTCGGAACCGCCAACTGCAACATGCACATAACCGTTTCCTGCACAATACTGACACGTTGTTTTATTCATATCCCTCACCATTTTTCTTAATTTTCAGATAATTATACATAAAAAGAAACGATTTGTAAAGAAAAAGGGGCGAAAAATTGCTTCGCCCATTTTTATAACAACTTAAATTTTCCTTTCTTCGCGACGAGTGTCGGACCACCGATTAAGAAAAGCGCACGGTTGTCGATTACTTTTTTCATCACGCTCGCCTTTGCTCCCCAAATTTTCTTGCCGAATACAACACCAATTGCATCATCGTGACCGAGCGAACATACCGTTCCTTTTAAATCCGGTTTAAACGGTTGCAATTCACCTTGACCGCGAATGAGCACAGCTAAGTTTTTCGCACAAACTTCTCCTTGTTGCATAGCAATTTGAGCGGTTGGCGGATATGGACGATTTGTTTCTTCGTTAATAATTAACGCACAGTCCCCGACAACGAATACATCTTCATGTCCTGGTGCTCGTAAAAACGGATCGACTTTTACGCGACCGCGCATCGCTTCAAAGCCAGATTCATCAATAACGCGACTTCCACGCACTCCAGCTGCCCATACAACTGTTCCAGCCTTAATTTCTTCCACTTGATCATCTTTGCTAACGATAATGCCTTCTGGTGTGCACTCTTTAATCGCTGTACCGATTTTAAATTCAACACCTTTTTTCTCAAGAACGTTCACCGCATATTCAACAAGTTCTGGGTCAAAGCCAGGGAGAACGGTCGGCGCTGCTTCGACACAAATAATGCGCACTTTATTTGGATCAACATCGTATTCACGGCAAAGCTCTGGCACGCGGTTTACAAGTTCACCTAAAAACTCGATGCCTGTAAATCCTGCGCCGCCAACGACAATCGTCAAGCGCTCATCGCGTTTCTCTTCTTCTGTGCCATATGTTGCAAATTGATATTCAATATGCTCACGAATTTGACGAGCAGCATTGACGTTGGCAATCGAGAAAGCATACTCTTTTAGCCCTTTAATTCCGAACGTTTCAGACTCAAACCCAAGCGCAACGACTAAATAGTCATACGTTAATGGCTCATGATTTTGGAGCAACACTTGTTTTTCTTCGAGGTTGATTTTTTCAACCGTATCTTGAATGAATTTTACTTTACTTTGATCAATCACATCAGCAATCGCATAGCGAACGCGCTCGTGATGCAGCGTTCCAGCAGCAGCTTCATGCAGCCATGTTGATTCATAGTGATAATCATGTTTGTTGACAAGCGTAATGCTTGCTTCGTTGACGCCAATCATTTTTTGTAAACGCGTCACAGTCATTAATCCACCATAACCTGCACCTAATACAACAACATTTGGCTTTTTCAAGCGAATCACTTCCACCTTTTCTTATTTTTTTTAGCTTGTGCTTTTTGAACGATTTTTATCGTTTAAAGAGTTTGTGAATTTATTCACGAAGTAGACCAAAAAAATACAACGTTTTGTAACAAAGTTGTCATTTCTACGTTAACATCTTATTCTTTTTTTCTCTCTTTTTCAAGAGTTATTTGTTCAATTTTTGGCCATAATTTTTATCGAACGCATGTCGAAATTTTCAAAACAACAACAGCGTGTAACCATTTTTTATGGTATGATAATACGTGAGAATTTACGTTTTAGGAGGAATGAACGTGAAAGAAGATCGCAAAGTGTATGATATTACGATTATTGGTGGTGGTCCTGTCGGCCTGTTTACAGCATTTTACGGTGGCATGCGCCAAGCGAGCGTCAAAATTATCGAAAGCCTTCCACAACTTGGCGGCCAGCTCTCTGCGCTTTACCCGGAAAAATACATATATGATGTGGCTGGTTTTCCAAAAATTCGCGCCCAACAACTAATCGACAACTTAAAGAAGCAAATGAGCAAATTTCATCCAACTGTTTGCTTAGAACAGTCTGTTGAAAAGTTAGAAAAACTAGAAGATGGTACATTTAAACTAACGACAAATAAGGAAATTCATTATTCAAAAGCGGTCATTATTACTGCTGGAAACGGGGCATTCCAACCTCGCCGATTAGAACTCGAAAGTGCCGTACAATATGAAGGAAAAAACTTACATTACTTTGTTGACGACTTGAATAAGTTTGCTGGCCAACGTGTACTTGTTTGCGGCGGAGGAGACTCTGCAGTTGACTGGGCGCTTATGCTCGAACCGATCGCGAAGAAAGTAACAATTGTGCATCGCCGTGATAAATTCCGCGCTCATGAACATAGCGTCGAAAATTTAATGAATTCATCTGTTGATGTAAAAACACCGTTCGTCCCTGTTGAATTGATCGGAGATGAAAACGGTATCAAACAAGTTGTTTTAGAGGAAACAAAAACGAAAGCGCGCGAAACAATCGATGTCGATGCAGTCATTGTCAACTACGGGTTCATTTCATCGCTCGGACCAATTAAAGAATGGGGCTTAGAGATCGAGAAAAACTCTATTAAAGTGAATTCCAAAATGGAAACAAATATTCCGGGTGTGTACGCTGCAGGCGATATTTGTACATATGAGGGAAAAGTGAAGCTCATTGCTTGCGGATTCGGTGAAGCGCCAACAGCTGTCAACAACGCAAAATCATATATCGATCCGAGCGCAAAAGTGCAGCCTCTTCATTCTACATCGATGTTTGAAAAATAGGGAGAACTCCTAAATGGAGCTCTCCTTTTCTTCACGCACTTTAACAGCTTGTTCATCTACATCAACTACACTCTCTTTTTTTGAAGACATTTGTAACTGATGTATTTCCCTTTCTAAATTTTTTAAGCGACTTTTCATTTTTATAAACTTCCACCCACCAACAAGGAAGACAATTAGTGCACCGAACATCACAGAACCGAGTATGACTATAACTAATGGTATTTTAAAATGACCGAACATATAGTTTACTTCTACATTTTGAATGTTGGAAATAGAAAATATCGCGACAACTAACGCAAATACGAGCGCCAAGATAATATGGCTTTGCCCTTTCATCATATCACTCCCTAACATTCCTCAGGCGTGCCAGCATGTGTTGCTGTACGGAACGATGAACCACAACCACATGAAGCAATAGCGTTCGGATTATGAATCGTAAATCCCCCACCCATCGCTCCTTGCTCGTAATCAATCGTCGTTCCTTTTAACACAAGTGCACTGTCCTTGTCGATCAATATACGTAAACCGTCTTGGTCAAACTCGTAATCATCTTCACGCTTATTATGATCAAATCCCATCGCATAAGACAAACCGCTACATCCTCCACCATAAACACCGACACGGAAATAAGCGTTTTCTTCTCCGCTTTCCTTCATCATCTGTTTCACTTGCTCAACCGCTTTTTCTGTCAATACAACGATTTGTTCCATCACTCACCACTCCTTTTAATAATAGTATACACCTGTACAAATCGTTTCTGCTCCTCCACGCATAAAAACATCGCCGTTTTCTTTCCACGTAATATACAAATCTCCACCAGCCAAATGTACGACCGTTTCTTCATTTCGTTTCGTTTTCCCATTCAACACTGATGCTACAACGGCCGCACATGCTCCTGTACCGCACGCTTGCGTCACGCCAGACCCTCGCTCCCATACACGAAAATGAATCTCGCGGTCATTGACCACTTCTACAAACTCGACATTAATTCCTTCTGGAAAGCGAGCATCTTTTTCGATGATCGGCCCGAGCGTCGTAACTGGCGCTTGCTCAATATGGTCAACATAAAACACCGCATGCGGATTGCCCATTGATACACCCGTCATGTAATACGTATGCCCCGCAAACTCGATCGGCTCATGAATGACCATGTCTTTTTCTTTTCCAACCATCGGTATTTCTTCGCGAGACAACCGCGGTTTCCCCATATTCACTTCCACGCTGCTTACCTTTCCATTTTCAACGAAAAGGCGCGCTTCAACAAGACCTGATAACGTTTCAATCGCAAATTGTTCATCGCGAACAATTCCATGCTCATATGCGTACTTTGCCACACAACGCAATCCATTGCCACAGTTTTTCCCTTCTGATCCATCGCTATTAAAAATACGCATTTTAACGTGAGCCACATCGGATGGACAAATTAAAATGAGTCCATCCGAACCGATTCCTGTGTGTACATTGGCCACACGTCTAGCAATATCGGGTAACTCCTCTTCTAATAAACGTTCTTTAAACATATTCACATAAATATAACTATTTCCTAATCCATGCATTTTCGTGAATGAAAAACTTCTCATGTTGCCCCTCCACCATATATGTTTAATAAAACTATACATCGTGATGATAAACGTGACAACTTTTTTACAAATAAACAAAAAGTCACAAGCAATATCGGAAACATATAGTATAATGTTACTATCAATCATATAAGGCGGGGAACACCATGGACATTTTATATGATCGTAACATCACGTGTCTCGTTTGCAAACAAACATATACAACGAAAAAAGTTCGTTCACGTTTCATTCGTCCCATTCAGCACGATACTGACTTTTGTTCACATTACGCGAGCGAAGAAGCAAATCCGCTTTTATATTATGTACATGTTTGCCCTCATTGTGGATTTGCAGCAACAGAAGAATTTTCGACATATTTCCCCCCTCGCACGCTTGAGACGATCGAACAACATGTACGCGCCAATTGGCGTGGGAAAAATTACGGTGGAGTGCGCACATTTCGTGATGCAGTTGATACATATAAACTTGGCATTTATTGTGCAACACTGAAAAAAGAAAAGCATATCGCGATTGCAGGGCTTTATATGCGCCTTGCATGGTTGTATCGGTCGAAGCAAAAGCATGAAGAAGAAAAGCGATGTATGCGCTTCGCACTCGAACAATACGTTGCTTCCTATGAAGCAGACGACTTTGTTCATACGCATATGTCCGAGGTACGTATATTGTATTTAATCGGGGAATTATATCGTCGGCTAGGTAATGAAAAACAAGCCATCATTTATTTTTCCCGCGTCATCGCAAGAAAAAAAGAAACGATTGAAAAAGGAATTGTCAATATGGCCTACGACCGTTGGCAAGACATTCGCGAAGAAAAAAAGGGGGCGCAATAGCCCCCTAAAACATTGGATTTTCCTCAATATATGCATAAATCTTTTCAACAAGTTGCTCAGCGTCTTCTGCTGTCACAATCTCTCCATTTACCATCGCAAACAACATGTTCGCGCATTTTCCACAATAGCCTAAACACCCATATTCGATAACATCTAAATTTGGATCTTTTTCAAGTTGCTCTAGCGCACGTTGTGACCCATTTGCTAAATTGCTTATACAAAACTCCACGATTGGTTGTAGCAATGTGTTCACCTCAATCTTATTATTGTATCACATTTACAAAAAATCATGTAATATTCACATATAAAAATCATCTTAATTCGTCACGTTTTTCGAAAAAATGTTGTTATTTTGTCACAATTTCGCTATACTTTTAATGGTCGAATTTTATCAAAAGGGGAAAGCTTCCATGAGAAACCTCGTGCTACTTGGTGGCGGATACGGAAATATGCGTATACTACTCCGCATCCTTCCAAATTTACCAGAACATATTCGTGTTACGCTAATTGATCGCGTTCCATATCATTGTTTAAAAACAGAGTATTATGCTTTAGCTGCTGGAACGATTAGTGACCAGCACATTCGTGTCCCATTTCCAGAACACCCTCGCCTATCGTATATATTCGGCGAGGTAAAAAAAATTGATTTACATCATGAAGTCGTCCATCTTCAAGACGGATCGTGTATCCCATATGACGATTTAGTCATCGGGTTAGGCTGTGAAGATAAATATCACGGTATACCTGGTGCAGACATTTTTACTTATAGCATTCAAACGATCGATAAAGCAAGAGAAACGTATCAAAAGTTGAACAATCTCCCACCGCATAGCATCGTTGGGGTCGTCGGTGCTGGATTAAGCGGTGTAGAATTGGCAAGTGAACTCGTTGAAAGTCGTCCCGATTTACACGTAAAATTATTTGACCGTGGCACGCGCATTTTGTCTATGTTCCCTGAACGATTAAGCCACTACGTCGAGCAATGGTTTCATTCTCACGGTGTCGAACTCATTCGTCAATCAAACATTACGAAGGTCGAAGAACATACGCTATATAATCACAATGAAGCGATCCACTGCGACGCCATTGTATGGACTGCCGGCATTCAACCGAATCGTGTCGTTCGTGAACTTAACGTCGAAAAAGACAGTCAAGGACGTGTGTTGCTCACACCACGGCACCATATTCCGCATATGGAAAACGTATATGTTGTTGGGGATTGCGCAAGTTTGCCGCACGCTCCGAGTGCACAATTAGCTGAAGGACAAGCAGAGCAAATTGCTCAAGTACTGCAAAAACGTTGGAAAGGTGAAGAACCGCCGAGCGAATTTCCGCCAATTAAATTAAAAGGTGTTTTAGGATCGTTAGGGAAAAAACACGGGTTCGGCCTCGTTGCTGATCGTCCGCTTACTGGACGCGTCCCACGCCTCCTGAAATCAGGCGTACTATGGATGTATAAGTACCATAACGGATATTGAGATGAAGGGCGAATTACTCCGCCCTTTTTTCTATCGCTTCATAAATGTTTTTTAATTTTGGATTCCCTTCATCAACCATTTCTCCATCAATAACAACAACCGGATAAAATAAATCTTCGTCGATTACTTTTTGCGCAAATTGACGCTTTTCATCGTCTTCCGGTGGCGAAAAAATATCAACATAAACGAACTGAAACGCACGATTCGGATATTTTCGTGAAACTGCAGCTTGAATCCATTCATACGTATCTTTTGATGACGGGGCACCGACACAAGAAGCACAAACTGTATCCGCTCCGTACACACATATTTCAATCATATTCATTCTCTCCCCTGGAAAAAAGTTAAGTAACGTTAATAGATTTTTTTCATCATGATGATTATAATAAAATTAGTGAAAGGAGTCGATGAAAATGGCAGATCAAGATATTAAACAACAAGTACAAGAAGTATTAGATAAACTTCGCCCATTTTTACTTCGCGATGGCGGAGATTGTGAATTAGTCGATGTTGAAGACGGTGTCGTGAAACTTCGTCTTCTTGGTGCTTGCGGAAGCTGCCCAAGTTCGACCATTACATTAAAAGCTGGTATCGAACGCGCATTGCTTGAAGAAGTTCCTGGCGTCGTTGAAGTAGAACAAGTATTTTAATGACAAAAAGGGTGTCCAACAACAATGGACGCCCTTTTTACGTTAGGAAATGCTTATTTTTCTAACGCCATTTTATATACGCAACTACCCGTTGTCTCTACTGACAACATGCGTACGTCATTGTGAGGAAATGCCAGTTGTATAGCATCATATACTTTTTTTCCACACCCTTGTTCAGCAAAACAAAGTACAGTCGGACCAGCGCCGCTTAATGCGACACCGAATGCTCCACTCCGCCTCGCCACTGCACGAACTTGTTTCAATTCAGGTACGAGACGTTCCCGATATGGCTGGTGAAAAAGATCTGCATCCATCATCTCCCCCGCAAGTAACCAGTTTTGCGTCAGCAATGCGGCTACGAGCACGTTTCCAACAGCGCTTGCCTCCACTGCTTGTGCACGTGTGAACTCACTTGGAAGAACAGTACGTGACTTTTTCGTTTCCAGTTCATACGTCGGAATGACCGCAATGAGATCTATCGGGATGTGCGGAACGTGCACAACATGTGTACGTTCTTTTACATAGCTACCAATCACCAACCCACCATATAAAGAGGCGCCAACGTTATCAGGATGACCTTCGTATATGGTGGCTATCCTCATCTTTTCTTCTTGGGACAAACAGAGATGTCCGAGCTCATTTGCGAGCTCAATAGCTGCCACAATCGCCGCAGCACTACTTCCGAGACCACGCGTGAAAGGAATGTTGCTTGACACAAACACGCGGCAAGGAGGGAGCGTAACACCATACTGACTTGCTAACCTACTTGCTACTTGATAAATGAAATTGCTTTCCCCGGTTGGAATGCTTTTTACTTCAGTCGTTTTCGGGATAAATTCCCACGTTTTTGCGCGCACTACCTCTAACGTTAAATGAAGCGATACAGCTAATCCGATCGAATCAAAACCAGGGCCGAGGTTTGCTGTGCTTCCGGGTACAACAATTTTTAACATTTCACCATCATTCATTGAAGAACAACTCCTTGAATGTGAGCAAACACAACTTTCTCATCATTTGGAAGGACAGTCGGTTGAATGTTCATCGCTTCCATCGCTACATTTGGATCTTTCAATCCATTTCCAGTTAGCACTGCAACAATGCGACTACCTTTTTTAATTTCGCCACTTGCCACTTGCTTCATCACGCCAGCTATCGATGCACACGAAGCAGGTTCTGCAAAAATTCCTTCTTCGCGCGCAAGTAAACGATACGCCTCTAAAATTTGCTCATCTGTTACCTCATCGATTTTTCCACCTGATTCGTTGGCAGCTTGAACAGCGTATTCCCAACTAGCTGGATTACCAATGCGAATCGCCGTTGCAATCGTCTCAGGATGTTCAATTACTTCATTTCGCACAATGGCGGCTGCACCTTCAGCTTCAAAACCCCGCATTTGCGGCAATTTCGTTCCGTGTTTTTCATGAAACTGTTTAAACCCTTTCCAGTACGCCGTAATATTTCCTGCATTCCCAACTGGAATAGCAAGAACATCAGGCGCCTGCCCAAGTTGTTCACAAATTTCAAAAGCAGCTGTTTTTTGTCCTTCGATCCGATACGGATTCACTGAGTTAACAAGCGTAACCGGAGCCATCTCACTCAAACGGCGCACCATTTTTAACGCATGGTCAAAGTTCCCTTGAATTGCAACGATTTCTGCACCATACATGACCGCCTGCGCCAACTTTCCGAGCGCGATTTTCCCATCAGGAATAATAATAATGCAGCGCATCTTTGCTCGTGCAGCATAGGCTGCTGCAGCTGCAGACGTATTTCCTGTCGATGCGCAAATAATTGTATCGCTTCCTTCCTCCTTCGCCTTCGCCACCGCCATAACCATTCCGCGATCTTTAAACGATCCTGTTGGGTTTGCTCCTTCTGTTTTAACGTATAATTCCACACCGAGTTTTTCTGATAAGTGAACAAGCGGGATAAGTGGTGTATTCCCTTCATGTAACGATAACAGCGGCGTCTTGTCTGTGACCGGCAAATAGTCACGATAATGATGTAACAATCCCCTCCACATTACAATGCACCTTCCCCTTCTACTCGATAAGAACTTTTCACTTCTTCTACAACTTCTAAATCTCTCAACTGCTGTAATACATCACGATAGTCTTTTAACGATGCTTGATGCGTAACGAGAACAATTTCGGCTAAGTCTTTTTGGCTTAATGGCAGTTGTAAAATCTTTTCAAAGCTCACTCCTCGTTCTGAAAAGAGCGATGTAATTTTTGCAAACGCCCCGACTTGATCTTTTACATGAATACGTAAAAAATATTTGGAATATATTTCGCTATCTTCTTTTAACTGCTTATCGTATTGTGGAGTGACTGCACTTCTTCCATTCACACCAAGACGCATGTTTTTCACGACAGCAACGAGATCAGATACGACAGATGTCGCTGTCGGCAAACTGCCTGCCCCTGGACCGTAAAACATCGTCTCACCAACCGCCTCACCGTAAACGTAAACCGCGTTATATTCATCGTTTACCGACGCAAGCGGATGCGTCTCTGGCAACAACGTCGGCTGTACACTAACTTCGACTTTATCGCCGTCTCGATGGGCAATACCGATTAATTTCATCGTATAACCGAGTCGTTTGCTATAGTTTAAGTCTTCTTCCGTAATATCCGTAATCCCCTTCACATACACATCTTGCAAATCAATGTTCATTGAAAAACCAAGCCGAGCTAAAATCGCCATTTTTCTTGCTGCGTCTAATCCTTCCACATCCGCCGTTGGATCGGCTTCAGCATAACCGAGCGCTTGCGCCTCCGCCAATACTTCATCGTATGCACGGCCGAATTTGCTCATCTTTGTTAAAATGTAATTCGTTGTACCGTTAACAATTCCCATCATTTTTGTAATTCGGTCAGAAGCTAACCCATCTACAAGGCTGCGCAAAATCGGAATACCGCCGGCTACGCTCGCCTCGTAAAACAAGTCACAGCCATACTCAGAAGCAACGGAAAGTAATTCTGTTCCATACAATGCCATTAAATCTTTATTCGCTGTGATGACATGCTTCCCGTTTTTTAATGCCGTCAGTATATATTGACGCGTCTCTTCGACGCCCCCCATCACTTCAATGACAACATCAATGTCTGGGTCATGAATCACTTCTTCTACATTTGTCGTTAATACCGCCTCCGGCAAAGCGACATCTCGCTTTTTATCGCGGTCGCGAACGGCAACCTTTTTAATTTCTACAGGGCAACCGACTTGGTGCATCAATTTATCTTGATGATTTTTAATAATTTTGACAACACCACTACCAACCGTCCCTAATCCTAATAATCCAACTGACACGCTTTTTACCATCTTCCCCACCTCTTGTTTTTCTGTAGTGAACATTTGTTTTTATATAGTAGACATTATAGAACATCTCCATTTCATTTACAATCCTTATTTTCACTATCGTATCATATGAAAACGTTTTATGTTTAAAAATTTTCTAAAAAAATAAAAAAAGAGCCTATTGGCTCTAACGCACAGGTGTACATGGTTCTTTTCCTTCCAAGACGGCCATCACATTGCGGCAACATACATGCATCATTGCATATCTCGTTTCTTTCGTCGCACTTCCTATATGGGGGAGTGCAACAACGTTTGGTAGTTGCAGAAGCGGATGATCAGAACGAATCGGCTCTTGTGCGAACACATCTAACCCTGCGCCGGCAATGCGTCGATGAATTAAAGCATCATATAGCGCCTCTTCATCAACGATCGCCCCGCGTCCTGCATTAATAAAAATGGCTGATGATTTCATTTTCGCAAACGCGGCACGGTTAAACAATTGATACGTTTCGTTCGTCAACGGAGCTAAACAGACGACAAAGTCAGAGTGCTTCAGCAATTCATCAAAAGAACAATACGTCGCATCAAGCGTCTTTTCTGCCTCAATATTTCGTGAACGATTATAGTACAGCACGTGCATATGAAATCCTTTAGCCCGATGTGCAACAGCCTGACCGATTTTCCCCATACCAACGATCCCTATCGTTTTATGATGAACGTCCGTTCCTGCAAGTAAAAGAGGGCTCCAACTTTTCCATTTTCCCTCTTTGACAAACTCAGCTGCTTCAATTAATCGTCTCGCTGTTGCTAGCAGTAAAGCAAATGTTAAATCTGCTGTCGTTTCTGTTAACACATCAGGAGTGTTACAAACGATAACTCCATATGTTTTCGCTGCCTCTACGTCGATATTGTCGTAGCCGACCGCCACATTTGCCACCACGCGAAGCTTCGGACTTTGCTTCAGCAGCTCCTCATCAATGCGATCAGATAACATCGTAATTAACGCTTCTGCCTTGCTCGCTTCCTCAAGCAATACGTCGCGCGGCACAGCGATGTCCTCATGCGGCCACATGTTCACATGATATTTGTCACATAACGGAGCAACAACATCGTCTGGTAGTTGTCTCGTAATAAAAACGTACGGTCTCCCCATAACCTCGACTCCCTTAAACATACTTTTCACTTTATTTTACCATATTTATAACCAATCGAGCCGAGGAATAGCTATCGTCGTGATGTCATGGAAATGCCGAAGTTTTTGTTCGTATATGTCGACCTCTGCAAATATTTGTTGCAATAATTGCCCATCACGTCCATGTTGCGATCCGTAGTAATTTTCAATCGCTTGGAAATAGTGGATTGGCATTAATAAACGGGCATAAATCATACGCCATGAAAATCGGCTAAGCGATTGAATATGCTCATACGTTTGTAAAAAGTGAACAACTTCTTTATCTTCTTTTTTTAGCAACCATTGTGTTCGAATCCATTCCGACAGATCTCGACTCGCATGGTCAAATACCCAATCTGTCGGTATTTTTCCACTTTCCCATGTTTGTGGCGAAAACTGTTCATGGCAAATGGTTGGCATGTCGCTACGCATCGGAACCTCGTCTAGCTGTGTGTCGACGACATATTGAATGGCATTCTCAGTTAAACCTAAATAATATGGGAACGTCTCGATAAATCGTTTATCTATATCACTTTTTTCAGAAGACTTCACTTGTAACTCCCAAAACTGTTCTAGTTGATCAATACGTTGCGCCCACAGTTCTCCCCATTGCCCAAATCGACTTCGCGATGACACCACATACGGATATGTGCGTCCGCGCTGATGAAATAAGGCGAGTTGTTGGGCGACATCCTCTGTTTTCATTCGGCTTTCTATTTTCCACACGCTCACTCGTGTTCCTTGCAACGTTCCAACAAACTGACCTGTTTTCGTTGGGAGCAACGTCGCAACCGTTTCATCACCTTGCGCTCGCATATACATCGCCATGTAATATAATTGCTGTATGTCGCTTTCTTTCTCATTTGTTGGCACGGCGACATATATATCGTTTCCACTATGAATCATGAAGCGTTCGTCTACTGGCTTGATCTGATCAATACGAAAATAATAATCCATTCACATCCCTCCTTCTTTCATGTATATGTTTAAAAAATACGTATAAACTTCATATGAGAGAGGAAATACACGCACGTTTCATAAAAAGAGCACATACATTGTAAAAAATAAAAAAAGAAATAGGTGAAGTGGATGGAGGAAAAGAAAATAGGGAAAATGGAGCAAATTGCGCGACAATGGCTTGCTGATCGAGGTGTAACAATCGAGCATATCGCTGAGCTCGTTTATTACTTGCAATCGAAATATCATCCGGATTTGAAAATGGATGAATGCATTCATAACGTCAACCGAGTCATTGCGAAACGCGAAGTACAAAACGCCCTATTCACCGACATTCAACTCGACATATTAGCAGAAAAAGGACTGTTACAAGAACCACTGCAATCGTTTATCGAAAAAGACGAAGGGTTATATGGGGTGGACGAAATTTTAGCTCTATCCATCGTCAACGTATACGGTTCCATCGGCTTTACAAATTACGGATACATTGATAAACAAAAGCCAGGTATTTTAAAACAACTAAATGATAAATCGTCCGGTCAATGTCATACATTTTTAGACGATATTGTCGGGGCAATTGCGGCTGCCGCTTCAAGCCGTCTCGCTCACCGCGCAGCCCATGTCGAATAAAAAAGGTGCCTTAATTTGGCACCTTCTTATATACGTTCCATCCATTCTTTTAACGAATCGACAACATATGTTGGTTGTCGATCATACGTTTGCAACATCTCTTTCGTCGTTACCCCTGTATGAACAAGGAGAGTGTCGATTCCTGCGTTCATCCCTGCCATAATATCGGTATCATAATTATCTCCGACCATTAACGTTTCTTCTTTTGGAACACCAAGTACTTCAAGTGCTTGCTCCATAATAATTTTTTCTGGTTTGCCAATAAAAATAGGCTTTGTTTGTGTCGATACAGCAACAACAGATGTGAGAGAGCCATTCCCAGGCAACAGCCCTCGCTCGGTTGGAATGGCAATGTCCCCATTCGTTGAAATAAACATCGCCCCATTGCGAACAGCTAAACAAGCGATTGCTAACTTTTCATAATTAATGCTACGATCAATGCCCATAACAACCACTTCAGCATCTTCGTTCGCAAATGTAAAACCTTTCTCCTCAAGCGCTTGACGAATACCATCTTCTCCAATGACATAAACAGAAGCGTTTGGCTTTTTTTCATAAATGTAATTGGCAGTTGCTTGGCTTGTCGTAAATACTTGATCTTTCGTTGCCGGGATATCAAATCGACGCAGTTTTTCTGCCACCTGTTCTGGCGTACGCGAAGAATTATTCGTTACAAACAAATATGGAATTCCTTTTTCATGAAGACGATGGACAAATGCGCATGCTTCTTCAATCCGTTCTGTTCCACGATACATTGTACCGTCTAGATCAATTAAATAACCTTGGTATGCTTTCACTTTCGCCACTCCTTTTGACAACTTGCACGTTCAAACTTTAACGCAAAACAAATGCACTTGTCAAAGAAGGAGCAACGAATGTCAACGATTGTTCATTTTTTTCGCTTAATATGATAGCGGCACGCATCATCGCCGTCCGCTAAACACGTCTTCGGCACGACCTCCGCCTCATGAATGAGCGTTTCAAACAGCTGTCGCTCACATTCACAAGCAATCGGATACGCTCGAGCTACTTCGGCAATAGGACAGTTATGCTCGACTAGCTCAAATGAACCGTCGTCATGTTGTAATAACTCAGACATATACCCTTGCTCGTTTTGAACTGCAACGAGTTCTTTTATTTTTTCATCAAACGATTTATCGCCGAGCTGCTGCTCATACAACTTTTTCATCCGTTCTTGCCGGTTTTGAAACAACTCGACTACCATTTGCTTGCCGCCCATTTGTTCCAAATCAGCTAAAAAGTCAAGCATCGTTTGCTGATAATGGCGGGGAAACCGTTGGTGTCCTTTAGCACTTAATTGATATACGTTTGTCGGCCTTCCCATCGGTTGACGAACGAGCGTCGATTCAATCAGCTCTTCTCGTTCAAGTGCGGTCAAATGACGGCGTACAGCCATTTCTGTAATTTGAAGTTGCTCTGCCATTTCACCGACCGTTAGCCGCTTTTGCACTTTCAACATATTTAAAATTTGTTCCTTCGTGGAAGAGGTTTTTTTTCGCATCATTTTTCACCCACTTCCATTTTACACGATTTCCCCTATGTGCACAATTTTTAAACATTTTCGTTTAAAAAGGCGGACACGGGTCCGAGTTCGTTTTGTAAATACGAACGAATAGAAGCAGGGTACGATTGAAGAACATGTTTATAACGCTGTAACACTTCCAACAATTCGACATGCGGTACGTCGATATACTGTTGAACAAGCTTTTTACGAAAATGGATGATTTGTTTTAATGCCTCGCCTTCCTCGGCGGAAACAACACGTTCATCAACTAAAATGTCAATGATGTCCTCATAACTTCCCGGATCGCGCATAATAAAACCATCGATCATCGCATTTCCCACATCAATGATCGATTCGATGATGACGTGTCCGATACGCTCAAGAGCGAGCTTTTCGATCGGTGTGTGAAACGATTGTTCGACATAGCGAACAGTTTGCTCCATATATGTCAATGTTTTTTCGATTTTTTGTCGATCAACAAAATACATCTCCCATCTTCCTTTCTGCTTTTTCCTTTATTTTAGCATAGCGCTTTCTTTTACACATCTAACATATTTTTGATAAGATGAAGAAGCAAACAAAAACGGATGGAGGATTTTATATGGAGAAGTTCTTTTTATATGATGAGACAGTTGATACGAAAACGCGGTTCGTCAG
>NZ_DAITON010000025.1:0-21151 GCF_036834105.1 Anoxybacillus sp.
GAGCGGTATTGTTGCCGGTTGCTGTGCGTGTAGGCCTCCCGGCACTAGGGGTGGCAATGGCGATGAATTTGTTTGGCCACGGTATTGCACTATCAGGTGATTTCGTTATTCAAGGGGCACCGAAACTAACGGCGGATGCAGCAGGTATTCCGGTGTCTGAAGTTATTTCAGCAAGTGTCCCGCTCGTCTTCATTATGGGAATCGTCACAGTAACAACGGCATTTTTCTTATTGCGCCGCGACATGAAAAGAGGAAACATTCAACAAGGTAAAGTAGTCGCCATTCAAGAAAATGAAGTGCAATCCCATCTATTAACGAAGCGGATGAAAGTCGCATTCGCGTTTCTCATTCCTATGCTGTTCGGATTGGACGTTGTCGCGATGTATTATTTTCAATTGCAAGGGGGAGATGCAACTGCATTAATTGGAGGAACAGCAATTTTTATTTTATCTCTTCTTTCAGTTACAGCATATAAGAAGAAGAGTTTAGAACAAATTACAGACTTATTGATTCAAGGATTTCAATTTGGTTTTAAAGTGTTCGGTCCAGTTATTCCAATTGCCGCTTTCTTTTATTTAGGGGATTCAGGATTTCAAACGATCGTGGGGGATTTTTTACCAAAACAATCGCACGGTATTGTCAATGATTTAGGTGTTGCCTTATCGACAGTTGTTCCGTTAAGCAAAGAAGTAGGAGCAGTTACGTTAGTAGGGGTAGGAGCTATTACCGGATTGGATGGATCTGGATTTTCGGGTATTTCCCTTGTCGGCTCCATTGCGAATTTATTTGCAATAGCGATCGGTACAGGAGTTGCCACTCTAACAGCACTTGGTCAAATTGCGGCCATTTGGGTTGGGGGTGGAACGCTAGTCCCTTGGGCGCTCATTCCAGCAGCAGCCATTTGTGGTGTCAGTCCATTCGAATTAGCAAGACGAAATGTTGTGCCGGTTATTACAGGTTTAATTGCAACGACAATTGTAGCGATGTTTCTTATTTAAGTGTAAAAGAGTGTCTCCAACGAGGCACTCTCTTTTTATGTGATGAAAAGTAACATTATAATAAAAAATTTTCAAAAAACTGTTGCATTTCTTTTTGTTTATGTAATATATTATAACCATAAATGTTATAAAAAATGACATGAAGGAGAGATGAGAATGAATGAGGTACAGTTGAGTTTGGCAATTGATTCACTTTGGGTGATGTTAGGGGCGATTTTAGTTATTGGAATGCAAGTCGGATTTGCTTTGTTAGAAGCGGGATCGACGCGAATGAAAAACGCTGGTCATGTCGCTGGAAAGCAAATATTAAGTTTTGCGATCGCTTCGCTTGCATTTTGGGCGGCAGGTTTTGCGATTACATTCGGGAAAGGAAATGGGTTGATTGGAACGGAAGGGTGGTTTTTGAAGGAAGGAAAAGAGACGTTTTCTTCTCTTTCGTGGGCGAATGTGCCACTTGAACTGAAATTTTTATTTCAACTCGCTTTTGTTGGTGTCTCTTTAGCAATTGCATGGGGAGGATTCGCCGAGCGAGCGAAACTATCTGTTTACTTTATTTTCGGAGCCATTTTTACTGTTGCCATTTATCCTGTTATCGGCCATTGGGTATGGGGTGGTGGATGGCTCGGTGAAATGGGGATGCAAGACTTTGCGGGTTCTACCGTTGTTCACTTACAAGGAGCAATTGCTGCATTAATCGCAACGATGTTATTAGGTCCACGCATCGGTAAGTTTAACAAAGACGGTACACCTAACTTCATTCCAGGACATAACCAAGTATATACCGTTATCGGTGGGTTTGTTTTATGGGTCGGTTGGTTTGGCTTTAACGCGGGAAGTACGATGGGGACAGCAGACGGATTTTTTGGCTATGTTGCATTAACGACAAATATTGCTGCTGCGGCTGGGGCGATTGCCTCCATTTTGACAGCCAAATGGCTCGTTGGCAAGGCGGATATCCCGGCGATGGTAAACGGTGTATTAGCCGCACTTGTTGCCATCACAGCTGCATGTGCATTCGTTGAACCGTGGGCGGCAGCTGTGATCGGGGCAGTAGCAGGATCATTTACATTTTGGACGTCCGTATATTTTGAACGAAAAGGAATTGACGACCCGATTTACGCATTCTCTGTTCATGGTATCGCCGGAATTGTCGGTACGATTTCGACTGGCTTTTTCGCATCGCCGCGCCTCGTTGAAATAACGGGAATTGGAAAAGCAGGATTGTTTTATGGTGGGGGATTTGATCAACTCATTGTTCAGACGGTAGGGGTTTTAGGAGCGGCTGTATACGTGGCAGTTGTTTCGTTTATCATCTTGTTCACTTTGAAAAAGACGATTGGTTTGCGTGTGACGCCTGAACAAGAAATTTCGGGACTTGATATTAGCGAACATGGTTCGTACGGGTATCCGGAACATTTAGATCCAACCTACCAACAAACAACGATGTTAACTCGTTCTTAATAAAGATGGTGATGTGATGAATCATTTGGAAACGATTATCGTTCGCGTAGAACAATGCAGTAGTACGAAAGAACTAAAGCAACTTCACGATGAAGTTGCTTTCGTTCTCTCTTCTTTTCCCCTCTCTTTTCAGCGCATGCTTGAAATATATGATGCGCTTAGTACATGCCATGATGTATTAATGAAACAAGCATTGTTGCTGGCTGAGCGAGAAGTTGATCGAATGGGAATAGGGAGAAAGCCAGCTTCTTTTTGCTGGTTTGTCATGGGAAGTAGCGGACGGAGGGAAGCGACTGTCTGGTCAGATCAAGACAACGGAGTCATTTTTTCTTGTTTAAGTAGCGAAAAAGAGGATTGTTATGCATATATGCGCGAGTATGCACGCATTGGTGTTCTTTTTTTGAATGAAGTTGGCTATCCGTATTGCACAGGACATGTGATGGCGACGAATGAGAGATGGCTGAAAGAGAAGAAAGATTGGAACGAGCAAATTCAAAAATATGTACAAAACGAGCATATAGATGATATTCGTTATTTGTCCATGTTAGTTGATATGCGTCCAATTTATGGGGAACCATCTTTAGTTACCCAATTAAAAGAGGCTTTATATAACAAAATGACAACGACCGTTTCTTTACGTCATCGCATCGTTGACAGTATTCATACGCCTCCCGTGCCCATTGGCCCTTTTCGTCGCGTGTACGTAGAACGATGGGGAACACAAAGTGGAATGATTGGTATAAAGCAAGGAGGATATGTTCAATTAAGTCATATATTGAAGTGGATTGCCGTTCGGAAACAATTTATTCATTCAATGTCTACCCTTGAGCGATTAGCGTGTTGGTATGCTAAAAACGGTTGTTCAACAAAGTTATTTGAACGTATAGACGAGGCGTTTCGGACGTTTTTATATTTTCGTTTGCGCTGTTCACTTGAAGGAGAGAAAAATTATTTGTTGATGCAACATTTATCGAAGGAAGAGAAAAAACAATTAAAGAAAGCGATGGCTGTAGCCAAAAAGGTGCAGCGTGCTGCGAGAAAGTGGGTGTAAGCGATGGAGCGTTCGTTTCAATGGATGAATCGTCTGTTATCGCTTGGACTTCGACGTGATCAAGCGACAGCGGTCGGTTCAGCTTTTCAACAAGAGGTATGGATTCGGAAAACGATGCGGGAAGCAAGAAAGCATACGTATTCGCTCGACACCCCACTTTCTGACGTTATATTTACTTTGTTAGATACAGAGACGACAGGGTTTTCTCCGCAAAGAGGAGACGAAATTTTTTCATTGGCAGCTTTAAAAACAAAAAGGGGGGAAGCGTTAGATTTGTATTGCTCTCACTTTCGCCCGAAACGACGCATTCCAGAACAAATTGTTATACTTACTGGTATGACGAATGAAGATGTGGCCGATGCCCCGTCGCTACAACAAGAGATGCATCGCATTCTTCCTTTTTTGAATCGTAGTATTTTACTTGGTTATCATATTCAGCATGATATTGCATTTTTGAATGAATTTTTATCACGAAATTACCGTACATCTCTACAACAAACAGCGATCGAAATGAGAAGAATAATGGAATGTATCCATCACGACACATTCCCAACGCTTGATGACGCCCTTTCTTTTTACGGTTTGTCCCCTATGAACCGTCACACAGCACTAGGAGATGTTGTAAGTTTATTTGAGATTTGGAAGCGGATTTTTGTCGAATTGCATCAGATGAAAATCGATACATTGCATGACCTGTATGCGCTGCTTAGTCAATGTTCTTAAAAGAATGTTGACTTTTTTTATGAAAAATTATACAATTTCATTAACTTGTATGAACATATATTCATATATTGAAAGAGGGGAATTCGATGGACCAACGGTATGAGCCTTTAGATGAAGAAACGCTGTTTATCGTATCTCAAACATTTAAAGCATTAAGCGACCCAACGCGTATCCGCATTTTACATTTACTCTCATCGGGTGAGTTTTCAGTAACAGAAATTGCGAATCGCTTGTCACTTTTACAATCAACTGTATCTCACCAACTTCGATTTTTAAAAAATTTACGTCTTGTGAAGTACCGAAGGGAAGGAACGACATTATATTATTCGCACGACGATGAGCATGTGTTGCACATTCTTGAGCAGACGATTCGTCATGCGCGTGATCATTAGGAGGGAATGAAGTGAAGGAGTATCAAGTGAAAGGGTTAACGTGTGCGAATTGTGCACGAGCATTAGAAGAGCAAATTCAGTCACTTCCTTATGGGGAAGGAGCGACGTTAAGCTACACGAGTGGAACATTGTATATAAATGAGCACGTCGATCTAGCAAAAGTACGCGCGATTTTGGCGACGGATGGAGCATATATAGAAGACGACGAACAGTCGTCCAGAAGGCGAAATCCGCTTCTCTATTTCATTGGTACATCTATTTTTCTTTTTATTTTAGCTTTGTTATTTGAGCGCTTGAACATAGGTAACGGGGCTGTTGTTGTTTACATCATTGCAACAGCACTTAGTGGATATAAAACGTTCATTAAAGGGTTGAAAAATATTATTCGTTTTCGTTTTAATATGGATACGTTAATGACGATTGCACTCATTGGGGCGTTTGGGATTGGAGAATGGAAAGAAGCGACTGTCGTTGCCATTTTATTTGGTATTAACGAATATTTAGAAGGACTAGGTATGGAAAGGGCACGCCGTTCACTCCAAACACTGTTGCAACAAGCTCCAAAAGAAGCGCTCGTCATATTTAACGGACAAATGCGTGTCGTTTCAGTTGATTCGTTACAAGTTGGAGATGTTGTACTTGTTCGTCCTGGTGAAAAAATCCCGTCAGATGGTATAGTCGTTCAAGGGAAAAGTTCTGTCAATGAAGCAGCGATTACAGGTGAATCGATGCCGATTGAAAAAGAAATAGGGATGAACGTGTACGGTGGAAGTGTAAACAATGAAGGAATGTTGCACGTTCAAATTACAAAACAATATAAAGATAGCTCTTTGTCAAAAATATTGCGTCTCGTACAGGAAGCACAGGAGGCGAAAACGCCGCTGGAATTGTTCATTCATCGTTTTGCCAAATATTATACGCCGTTCATTATGATTGTTTCATTATTAGTCATGACGATTCCACCTTTATGGTTTAGTGTGCCTTGGCATGATTCATTATATCAAGGTTTAGCCGTTTTAATTGTCGGTTGTCCATGCGCACTTATTTTATCTTCACCTATTGCCTTGTTAGCTGGTATGACGCGCAACGCGAGAAAAGGTGTGCTCGTGAAAGGCGGTGTTCATCTCGAAACGCTCGGTCGTGTACGTACCGTCGCTTTTGATAAAACAGGAACGATTACAAAAGGAAAGCCTCATGTTACGGACGTCATTGCATATATCGATGAACATGAGCTGCTTCATATTGCAGCATCTCTAGAAAGTGTTTCTTCTCATCCGCTAGCTCAAGCGATCATCAAAAAAGCAAAGCAACATGATATTGCATATAATCAACCGGGGCAAATTAAGACGCACGCAGGAAGTGGAATAGAAGGAGAAGTAGGTGGAAAGTGGTATCGTATTGGAAACGAGCGAATGGTTGATGGACAATATCTTTCGAAACAAATTGAAAAAGATGCCGAGAAGCTAAAAAACAGAGGACGGACGATTGTTTTTGTAGCGGATCAACACCGTATACTCGGTTTATTTGGTATTGCAGATGAAATACGTGAGGAAAGTAAAGAAGTCATTCAACAGCTGCATCGGATCGGTATTCGCCGCACGGTGATATTAACAGGAGATCACGAAAAAATAGCACGGCAAGTGGCTGAACAAGTAGGAGTTACAAATACGTTTGCCCAACTGCTCCCCGAGCAAAAAGTAGAGAAAATCAAAGAGCTAATGAAAAACGATAC
The DNA here is from genome assembly GCF_036834105.1 of Anoxybacillus sp. Classification (NCBI taxonomy): domain Bacteria; kingdom Bacillati; phylum Bacillota; class Bacilli; order Caryophanales; family Anoxybacillaceae; genus Anoxybacillus; species Anoxybacillus sp. The sequence continues at coordinate 6,358 of NZ_DAITON010000025.1, forward strand.
TGTAGCTATGGTAGGAGACGGAATGAATGACGCACCGGCACTTGCCCATGCACATGTTGGCATCGCCATGGGGAAAGGGACAGATAGCGCAATCGAAACAGCTGATGTCGTTCTCATGCAAGATCACCTTGAAAAATTGCCAGAAGCGATCACTATTGCTAGAAAGGTGAATCGAACCATTCGACTGAATATCGCAATAGCACTCGGATTAAAAGCGATCGCGTTATTATTAACGATTCCAGGTTGGCTAACGTTATGGATTGCTATTTTATCTGATATGGGAGCAACTATTTTTGTTAGCTTATTTAGTTTGCTCATTTTATGGGAAAGGCGCACAACTTAATTCAAGTTGTGCGCCTTTTTGTAAAAAAAGGATATTATTCAGAAATGTTAGAAACGTTGTTGATTTTTTCTCTATTTTTAGTGAAAATGAAAGTAGAACTTTAACAACAAAGAGGATGAATAAAACTATGCAAGCAATCGCTGTTATTGCTCCAAATGGAAAGCTTTTAGGAGCAGATGAACATTTTTTTCGACATTTTTATCATCAAGTTTTTGATCGCGGGCTAATGGAAAGGTTTATTCAGGAAGCAAAACATGGTCGCGTCTCTTCGTACGCAATGGTGAAGGGAAAAAATGAACAAAAAGATGTATATGTACAAGCAACGGCCTTGTATAACAAAGAAGAAGTGTTGCAAGCCATTGTCGTTACATACCAATATGAGCCGTTTATGGATGTGCGACTTGCTTCTTCAATGGCTTCGCTCGCATCGGAATTTATGTTTATTTTGTCAGCGGAGGGCGAGATCACATACGTTTCCCCAACTGCCCAATATGTATTGAAATACGATGAAGAGGTTTGTAGACATGAATTGTTTTCTTATGTTCATGACGACGACATCCCGCTTCTTATGGAGAAGCTCCATACAATCTACGCGACAAAAGAGAAAGAAACAACGGTTGAATGTCGATGGCGAACGAGGGAAGGGCACTTCATATGGATTCATATGCATGCACATCCATTGTTAAATGAACATAATGCCATTGAACATGTAGTTGTTGTTGCCAAAGATATTACGAAGTGGAAATGTTGCGAGGAAGCACTTGTGAAATTAAAAAATTTTGATTCGTTAACGGACATTCCGAACCGCTTTTATTTTGAAACGTATGTACAACATTTGATTCAAAAAAAGCAACCATTTGCATTATGTTATATTGATTTTGATAAAATTAAATGGATTAACGACCGTTTTTCGTATCAAGCGGGGGATTTCTTTTTACAAGAAGCTGTTCGTCGCATTCAGCAACATTTGCAGCAAGAAGATTTTTTTGCTCGGATCGGTGGGGATGAGTTTATAATCGTGTTACATGACGCGCATAAAGAAACGATTGTTGCACGCATGGAACATTTGTTACAAGCATTTGTCGAGCCGTTCCGATATAAAGAGCATGTCATTCAATCTAGCCTTTCCGTTGGAGTTACGTTTTTTCCGCAAGATGGTCAAGAGTTAGATGCGTTGTTGAAGCAAGCCGATCAAGCGCTTTGCTATGCGAAAGAACGAGGGAAAGGATATCATTTTTATCATCCGCAACAAAATCGGAAAACGATGATCGAACAAGAGTTACCGCTGGCGTTGCTAAATAATCAGTTTTATTTATGTTATCAACCGAAAGTGTCGCTAGGTAGCAAAGCGATCATGGGAGTTGAGGCGCTTATGCGTTGGACGCATCCAACGCTCGGGGCAATCTCCCCACTAGAGTTTATTCCGATTGCCGAGAAAAATGGGTTTATTTTTGAAATTACGACTTGGGTGTTAAAAGAGGCGTGCCAACAGGTAAAACAATGGCAACATCATTTTCCGACGTTAAAGCTCGCGGTGAATTTATCGCCATTTTTACTCAATCGAAAACAATTTGTGATGCACGTAAAAAATATTTTGCAAGAAACACAGTTTCCACCGACACACTTAATTTTAGAAATAACAGAAAGTGGATTGATGGAAAATATCGAAACAGGAAAGCATATTTTAACACAATTAAAGCAGCTAGGAGTTCAAGTGGCAATTGATGATTTTGGTACAGGTTTTTCATCGCTTGCTTACATTCGCAATTTGCCTGTTTCGCTATTAAAAATTGATCGTTCATTCATTCGAGATATTACAGATAATTCAAAAGATGCGACAATTGTTGATACGATTATTCATTTGGCGAAAAGTTTGGATTTACAAGTGCTCGCTGAAGGGGTAGAGCGTGACGATCAAGTATCATTGTTACAAAAAATGGACTGTGATTTTGCCCAAGGATTTTACTTTAGTCAGTCGTTAGAAGCAGAAAAGCTGCTCCAATGGCTAGAACAACATAACGAGACGAAAGAGGCGCTTCATTGACGCCTCTTTTCACTTTTTGTTCACATATATTTTCTTTTTTCTTCACAATTTTGCATTAATGTGGACGTATAAACGATGAAAACAAGGAATGAATGAACATGTACCGCTTATGTTTTATAGTTATATGTATGTTTACACTTTTGTCTGCCAAAACAGTATATGGAGAGGAAATAGTAGTGCATAAACATTTGCAGCAAGCGATTGATGGGGCAAATGATGGCGATGTACTAATCATAAAGCAAGGCGTATATAAAGGACCGATCACTATTGATAAGTCGATCCGCCTCATTGCTGAGCCTGGAGTAGTGATTGATGGGGAGGGAAGTGAATACGTCGTTGCCATTCGTGCTTCCCATGTTCATGTAGAAGGAATGACGATTCGTCAAAGTGGATACGGAAAGGGAGCGGGTGTGTTCGTTAAAGAAAGCTCACATGTCACGTTGAAAAATGTTCGTATTGAAGACACTCATTACGGTATTTATGTAGAGAACGGAATGAACATAAACATTGTAAATAACGTTATTCAAGGTCGTGATGTTCACTTTGCTCAACGCGGAAACGGTATTCACCTGTTGAAGACAAAGCATGTCGCTATACGCGACAATCATATTTCACGTGTGCAAGACGGCATTTATTTAGATTGGGCTAAGCAAACAGTGATAAAGAAAAATGAAATAACAGCTTCTCGTTATGCTATCCATTTGATGTATGCCGAAGGCGGAATAGCGAAAGAAAATGTAATGATCGAAAATATTAATGGGATTATGATGATGATGTCAAAGCAGTTTACAATTGAGCGCAACACCATTGCTAAACAACTCGACTATCGCGGATATGGAGTGCTTATTTATGATAGTGAACATGTCGTGATGCGCAATAATACGTTGCGTCATAATAATACAGCTTTATCGTTACAAAATGCACGCCAATGTGAAATAAGGGCTAATGAATTTATAAATAACTATCGAGCGCTACACAGCTTATATGAAAATAAAGATGCCATCGTTGTAGAAAATCAATTTTTAGGAAATATGGAAGATGCCCTTATTCAAGGTGCACCTATCGTATTTAATTATGGGGAAAAGGGGAACTATTGGGATACGTATCGTTTTTACGATTGGAACGACGACGGTATTGGAGATGCCCCTCATCGTATTCGTTCCATGTATAGCCGATTATTACAACGATGGCCAAGTGTGCAATTTTATTTTCAAAGCCCTGCGTTAGCGCTTCTTGATACAACGGAGTCGTTTTTTACGCAAGCACAAGCACAGGGCGAAGACCCATTTCCGTTAATGGATATTCCTGATAGGCAAAACGAACGAAAAAAATGGTCATGGAAACTGTTGATGTTTGGAACCATCTTATTGTTAAGCAGTTTGACTATGCTTGAATATGGGAGGAGAACAATGAAATGAAAAAAATCGCGACTTTATTATTCGCATGCTTTCTTGTCGCATGTAGTGGAAAGAACACATATGAACCGGAAGAAATCAATCCGGACATAGATGTGTGTATGGTTTGCAATATGAGTATAGCAGCAGAACAATATGCAACAGAGGCGATTTTAAAAGATGGAACGGTGTATAAATTTGACGATATCGGTTGCATGATGGAGTGGATGAATCAACAAAACGATGATGATATAGCTAAGCTATATGTTCGTGATGTAACAAATGGGGAATGGGTTGAGCTTGAACAAGCCGTTTACGTGTACAATGCAACTTATTGGACACCGATGAGCTATGGCGTCGTTTCATTTGCAAATGAACAAAATGCAAAAGCGTATATGGAGCAAGAAGGACAAGGGCAGTTATGGACATATGAACAACTAAAACAACATCGGTGGGGATTTGAACAATGAATACAGCAATGAAATATCAATGGATGATGATGATTCGTAGTAAATGGCTCGTTAGTTTTGCTGTCTTATTTGCGCTTTTATCATCAGCCGTCATCGCTGGCAGCGGACACGAAGCTACAGGAGGATTTACACGTTCGACGGCTGCATTATTAAACTTGTCTCTTTTACTTGTTCCCCTTGTTTCATTATTAGCAGGCAGTTTATTTATTGCGGGAGAAAAAGAGGACGGTCGGTTAGCGCTTATCCAAACATATCCGATTTCTATTCGTTCGTTGACGCTTGGGTTATATGTAGGTAGTTGCATATCGTTATGGACAGTGATTGCATTTGGATACGGAAGTGCAAGCATCGTTCTTTTTGTGACGGGAGGAACATGGTCAACATTTTTTTTCCTTTCATTTGTATTAACAATCATATTGACGAGCATTTTTTTAGCTATTGCTTTATGGATTGGGCTTATTGCCTCTAATCGTTTGCAAGCACTCGGTGTGAGCTTGTTTGTTTGGGCATTTTTCGTTTTGTTTTATGAATTTATCGTATTAGCGTTGTTGTCAGTCGCCCCGAAACAGTGGACAATCTTATTATTTGGGCTATCGATCATATTGAATCCAGTTGAGCTGATGCGTGTTTGGACAGTGGCAGCAATGAAAAGCAGTGCATTGTTCGGACCGCAACTATATGAATGGTCAACATGGGCAGAAAGTACAAGTGGACAATTTACGTTCGCTGTAATCGCGTGTATATGGGTAATTGTTCCATTACTTTTCATGAACGTATGGATGAAACGAGGGAAACAACATGCTTGAAGTGAAACAGTTGACGAAAATATATAACGAGCAAAATAAAGTAGAAAATATTTCTTTTTCTATTCAACCAGGACAATGTCTAGCGTTATGCGGTGGCAACGGTGCAGGAAAAAGTACGATTATTAAAATGTTGATCGGACAGCTTCCTAAAACGAGAGGTCATATATTTGTTAACGGGAAGCCCGTTCAAAATGATGACAAACGATGGTTTTCTTTCATGCCCGATCATCTGCAGTTTCCCCCGCTTTTAACTGGCTATGAAGTATTATCTCTATTCGGCCGATGGCAAGGAGCAACTGTCGAGCGTGTGAAACAATGTTTAGAGCTTGTTGGGTTAACGAATGACCAGCATAAACAAGTGAAGACGTATTCAAAAGGAATGCAACAGCGCCTTGCTTTTGCGCAAGCGCTTTTAGCTGATGCTCCACTCCTTATTTTAGACGAACCGACAAACGGCTTAGATCCATACTGGGTATTGGAATTTAAACGATTGATTCAAGCCGAAAAAGAAAAGGGAAAAGCGATCATTTTTTCAACGCATATGCTATCAATTGTAGAAGAAATTGCGGATACTGTCGCCTTTATCCATCAAGGCCAGATGCTTATATATGAGTCTGTTTCTAAGCTTTGTCAACATGAAAAATCGTTAGAGTCTATATTTTTTGCGCAAATTTCACAACGTATGACATAATGAAAAGTAAGCAATCGTTGCTTGCTTTTTTTCGTTTATTCGAAGGAGGGGCTTAGATGTTAACATTGTATGTCATTCGTCACGGGGAGACAGAGTGGAATGCACAACAACGAATGCAAGGATGGAAAGATTCTCCCTTAACGGAAACAGGGAAAAGACATGCGTCGCTTTTACATTACCGGTTGTGCGCGATTCCGTTTGTAGCGGCATATTGTAGTCCGAGTGATCGGACAAAAGAAACAGCACAAATTGTTTTAGGGCAACGTGATGTCCCATTATATTTTGATGAGCGATTGCGCGAAATTCATTTAGGATGGTGGGAAGGAAAAACGATTGCAGAAATTGCTCAAACGGACGAGCGAAATCATTATCACTTTTATCATGAACCAAACGCATACCATCCGAGCGTCGGCGAAACGTTTCTAGATGTACAGCAACGCGCTGTTGCCGCTATTCATCATATTGCTGAAAGCCATCGGGAAGGTCGTATTCTCGTTGTTACGCACGGCATGGTCATTCGTACGCTTCTCGTCTATTGGAAACAGCAAACGATCGCCCAGCTATGGGAAAATAGCCGCGTATATGGAACGAGCGTTACAATTGTTTCGTTCGACGGAAAGGGTTGGAAGATTGAAAGTGAATCGGATATCTCACATCTTGAAGGCGAGAAGATGTACTCATGAAGAAATGGATGATTGTTGTTGTTACAATGTTCTTTATCGGTGGTTGCACGCAACAAAATAAAGGAACAACTTTTGTTGCGACAGTACAACATGTCATTGACGGAGATACCGTAAAAATAAAAAAGGATGGAGAATTAGTAACAGTCCGTCTATTAAATATTGATACGCCGGAAACGTATCGTGAAAAACAAGCATACGGTGAGGAGGCAAAACAATTTGCTAAAGACGTTCTTCTTCATCAACGAGTGATTGTTGAATTGAGCGAGAAGCCCTCTCCGTACGATCGTTACGGTCGACTGCTTGCGTACATATGGATAGATGAACAAACATTGTATCAAGAATTAATTGTAAAAGAAGGGCTTGCGCGTGTAGCTTATGTATTTGAACCTGATACGAAATATGTGGAGCGATTGTATCGTGCGCAAGAGCAAGCGAAAAAAGCGAAAAAACGAATATGGAGCGTTGATGGCTACGTAACGGAAAAAGGGTTTAATATGAGCGTGTGGTTGGATGAAGCTTCGTGAATATAAAGAGAGGGCTGGAGAGGTCAGCCCTTTTAGTGTGCTAACATAGCTTGCATATCCTCTTCGACATCGCCAATCAGTTTAAGACCGAACATTTCTTGCAATACGTGCAATACACCTTCAGAAACGAAATGGGGTGCTTTTGGTCCAATTCGAATATCTTGAATACCTAAACTAAACAATCCGAGCAAAATAGCAACCGCTTTTTGTTCGAACCATGAGAGGACGATGCTAACAGGCAATTCGTTCACTTCACATTCAAACGCCTCCGCAAGCGCCATCGCAATTTTCACTGTTGAAATCGAGTTGTTGCATTGTCCTAAGTCAATGTACCGTGGAATGTTTGTGCCAGGAACAACACCATAATCGACATCGTTAAAGCGGAACTTTCCGCAAGACGTTGTTAAGATAACAGTGTTGTCTGGCAAAGATGTCGCTAGGGAGCGATAATATTCACCACCTTTCCCAGGAGCGTCACAGCCTGCGATCACGAAAAAGCGCTGAATTTTTCCTTCTTTTACAGCTTGAATAATCTCCGGTGCGATTTGAATAACTGTTTCGTGATGGAAGCCAGTAACTAACGTTTCGTCTGATTCGATATTCGCTTCTGGAAGTTGTAGCGCCTTCTCAATGAGTGGTGTAAAATCATCGTTTTCAATTTTTGTACATGTTCTAATCCTGCTACATCATATGAAAACATGCGATCAGCGTATGAACCTTTAATCGGCATGACGCAGTTTGTTGTTGCTAAAATGGCACCAGGGAATTTTCCGAATAGGCGACGTTGGTCGTACCATGCTTTTCCGACGTTCCCTTTTAAATGTTTATATTTTTTTAATTGCGGATAACCGTGTGCTGGTAGCATTTCGGAATGCGTGTAAATGTTAATCCCTTTTCCTTCTGTTTGCTTCAATAATTGTTCAAGTGCAAATAAGTTATGTCCCGTAACGAGAATACATTTTCCTTCGATTTTATTTTGGGATACACGAACAGGTTGAGGAATGCCAAGTCTTTCTGTATGTGCCCGGTCGAGCAGTTCCATCACACGAATCGCAGCTTTTCCGACTTTCATGGCCATGTCTACATGTTCTTGTACGTTAAAATTAGAGTTTGTTAACGTCATATATAACGCTTCATGTGTCGTTGTATCCACAAATGGATCAGTGTATCCGAGTTGGTGAGCGTGTGTGCGATAGGCAGCAATTCCTTTCAGTGCAAATACGATTGTATCTTGTAAGCTTGCAATCGTTTCATCCTTTCCGCAGACGCCGACAACCGTGCATCCCCCTGTTGGTGTTTGTTCGCATTGATGACAAAACATGAAAACCCCTCCTTTTCTTATTAACACTTTAACAATAGGGAAAAATAACAACGGCGTAAGTGATATGTATCACACCTTTATGCGAAAATGTGAACGAAAATTGACAATGTTTTATATTGAATGACGAGGAAAAATGTATTAAAATGAAGAGAAATGAATGAACGAAACTACTAGGGGTGCCGGATGGCGATGGCTGAGAGGAAAATGCGCAATCAGTTTTCCAACCCTTTGAACCTGATCTGGTTTATACCAGCGGAGGGAAGTAGGCTATGTTTTGTAAATACAAACTAGTCAATTCTGTCCGACTAGTTTTTTATTTTTTAAAGGGGGAATGAGTGATGAAAGCTGGACAATGGCTAACGCTCGTCAGGGAACAATCGCCGCTCGTACATAATATGACGAATGTCGTGGTAACCAATTTTGTGGCCAATGGTTTACTTGCCGTTGGAGCGTCTCCTGTCATGGCGTATGCAAAAGAAGAAGTAAGTGATATGGTTCGTTTAGCTCGCGCTCTCGTATTAAACATCGGAACATTAAATGAAACAGACGTAGAAGCTATGATTATTGCTGGAAAGGCAGCGAATGAAGTAAACATTCCAGTCATTTTTGATCCTGTTGGAGCAGGTGCAACGGCATACCGTACAAAAACAGCGCAGCGTATATTACAAGAAGTGAACGTTTCCATTTTGCGCGGAAATGCGTCAGAAATCGCAAGCGTTGCCGGGGAACAAGTGCATACAAAAGGAGTAGATGCAGGGGACGTTCAAGGCGATCTTGTGCATGTAGCGAAAAAAGCGGCGCGTACATTTCGTTGCACAGTTGTTGTAACTGGAAAAGATGATATTGTGACAGATGGGGAGCGTGTAACGATCGTTTCAAATGGTGATGCAATGTTGACGAAAGTGACAGGGACAGGCTGCTTGTTAAGCGCGGTGTTAGGCGCGTTTGCTAGTGTGGGGGAAAATGTAATCGAGTCATCTGTCGCAGCGCTCGCTTACTACGGGGTAGCAGCCGAAAAAGCAGCAAAACATGCAAAAGCGCCTGGGGCTTTTCAACTTGCCTTTTTAAATGCTTTATATGAGACGACGGCAGAAGAAGTCGATACATATGCGCGAATTCGAGGGGAATGAATGATGAAACATATGTTGTCGCTATATTTTATTATGGGGAGTGGCGATTGTACAAGAGATCCGCTCACTGTGCTTGATGAGGCGATTCAAGGTAGAATTACGATGTTTCAGTTTCGGGAAAAAGGAAAGAAGGCGCTGACAGGGCTTGAAAAATATCGTTTAGCTGAGAAATTGTTTGAACGATGCAAAGATCATAACATTCCGTTCATTGTAAATGATGATGTCGATTTAGCGCTTGCTTTACAAGCAGATGGTGTTCACGTTGGTCAAGATGATGAAGCGGCAGCGCGTGTTCGAGATCGAATAGGGGATAAATATTTAGGAGTGTCTGTTCACAACCTCGCTGAAGTGCAGCAAGCGCTTGCCGCTCACGCTGATTATGTTGGATTAGGTCCTATTTTTCCGACCGTTTCAAAAGATGATGCAAAGCAGGCGTGTGGTTTGGCGATGATTGAACATATTCGCACCTATGAAAAGCACGTTCCGCTCGTTGCTATTGGCGGAATTACAGAACAAACAGCACGGCAAGTCATTGAAGCGGGGGCAGACGGAATTGCTGTCATTTCTGCCATTTGTCGTGCGGAACATATTTGTGAACAAACAAAACGTTTATATGAGACAGTGATGCATGCGAAACGAAGAGGCGACGGGTAATGTCGTCTTTTTTTATGGTGACAACAATCGTATGTAAAACTCGCTTTGTTTTTTGCAGGATTTTATTGATGTGTGTCGAAAGAAAACAGCGAACAAATGAGAGAGGAGATGGAGAGAATGGAGCATATTATTTTGTCATATGAGGGTCGGGTAGCAACGATCGAATTGAATCGTCCTGATGCATTAAATGCTTTACATGAGCAAATGTTGTTCGAATTGCTTCAGGCGTTAAAAGAAGTGGAAAACAGCGAAGCGGATATCGTCATCATTCGCGGGCGTGGCAAAGCGTTTAGCGCAGGCGGCGACATTAAAACGATGTTGCAATCAGCGAATGAACATTCATTCATAACTGTTATGGACACAATTAAACAAATTGCTATTACATTGCATCAATTACCAAAACTAACGATCAGTTATGTGCATGGGGCCGCAGCCGGATTAGGATTTAGTTTAGCCCTCGCTTGTGACTATGTGATCGCAAACGAGCAAGCCCGTGTTGCTATGAATTTTATTGGAATTGGGCTTGTCCCAGATGGCGGTGGGCATTTCTTTTTAAAACGGAAAATTGGGGATGTAAAGTCTAAACAAGTCATATGGGAAGGAAAAGTGATGAATGCACAAGAAGCATATGAAATGGGGATCGTTGATGAGATGGGAGATGAGCAAGCCGTTCAACAAAAAGTGAGTGAATGGTTATCTAAACCGATTCGTGCTATGATTGCGACAAAACGGTTATACGCCCGTTTAAGCGAAGAACAATTGTTAAAGACGTTGCAAATGGAAACGGTGTATCAAGCAGACATGCGCAAAACAAAAGATCACGAGGAAGGCATTCGAGCCTTTTTAGAAAAACGCCATCCTCATTTTAGCGGGAAATAAGAAATTTGCGAAACTTTCATTTTTGTACTAGCCTTTTTGAATGTATGATGTGTATAAATGAAATAGAGGAAAATTACGTTGAAAAGGGCGGCCGAAAATGAAAGTGGTTATTATTGATGATTATATGCCGACATTAGAAATGATGGAGGCGATGCTTGAGCATATTGAATATATCTCCATTTATCCGTTCGAACATGCAGATGAAGCGTACGCATTTGTACTTTCACAACATGTAGATGTTATTTTAATGGATATTTGCATGCCGGGAACGAATGGTATTGAATGGTGTCGACGGTTGAAACAACATGAGCAACTCCAACATGTTCCAGTGTTGATGGTCACGGGATGTGATGATGAACAAAAGCTAGAAGAAGCATTTAAAGCGGGGGCGTTTGATTACATTCGTAAGCCGTTTACAATGATCGAACTTGTTGCTCGTGTGCAGTTAGCGTATCGTCAAAAAGAAACGATGGATCAATTAAAAAGAACGAATGAAGCATATATGGAAAGTTATCGTCATATGTGGATGATGCAAAAAAAGATGAATGAAGATTTACGTGTAGCGCGTCTCGTTCAAGAAGGATTGCTTCCAGAGCCAATGAATAATGAAGATGTTCATTTTATCGGTCATTATATTCCGTCATCCCAGCTATCTGGCGATTTATATTTTTGGCAACAAGTTCGCCCACATTTATATGCTTTTATCATCATCGACGTCATGGGACACGGTGTGGCTTCAGCGCTTGTTGCCACGTCGATTCGCTCGCTATTACACGGTTTAATGACGAAGGTGACAGATCCACTTACTGTTGTACATGAATTAAATCGCCACGCATTCCAGTTATTCGGGAAAGAAACGAAATATTACTTTACAGCGTTTTATGGAACCATTGATATAAAAACAAAAGTCATCGAGTATGTCAATGCAGGACATCCTCCTGCCATATTCATGGACGATCAAAAAACAGCATTGTTAAAAGAAGGAGGCATTCCGATCGGCATCGTTTCAAACCCCCCATATAAAAAGGGGAGCATTCATTTTCAACGCCATGCTTATCTTACGCTTTATACAGATGGACTCATAGAAGTTTTAGGCGAAGATTGTTCCAATCAGCTTATGCATACGATGCGTACCGCTCGCTCGTTTGAACATATGGTAGAGAATATGAAAAAACAAACGCAACATGGCAAAAGAGATGACGACATGACGTTCGTCTCTATTCATATCAAATAAGCGATCTGTTAACAGATCGCTTATTTGATGTTTACCATTTGATCAAGTTGACAAATAGATAATATGTGTTTAATCGGTGCAGAAACGCCTGTCATTTCAATACGCACTTGATCTTTCAACGGATACAACCAACTAATGAGCAAACGTACGCCAGAACTATCGATAAATCGTACAGATGATAAGTCAATTTGTAAATGAGATGTATTCCACGACTGGGATTGAATCGTCTCTTCCATAACACGCGACGTTTCAAAATTAATGTCTTGCTGAAAAGAGACAACAATTTTGTCATCATACTTTACAATATCAATCATGATTTTCCCCCTTTTTTCTCGCAATTTTGACGATCGCATGCTTCCCTTTCTCATCAAATGAAAAATGTGAAGCGAGTTGTTGGATAAGAAACAGTCCTCGTCCTCCTTGGTAGGCAGGGTGAGGAAGTGGGGCATTCAGTTGTTCCTCCCATTGAAATCCGTCTCCCTCATCAGCCACTTCAATAACGATCATTTCAGTTGACCAGCACATATGTACAGTAGCGCATTTTTTTGTAGAGTGACGAATGACGTTTGTGACAAGCTCCCACAATACAAGTTGGACCGTATATTTTTGCATATCATCAAGTTGAATATGATCGTCTAACTGCTCGAGCATCGCCGATATGATCGTGCTATAATTTGTTTCGTTGACTTGAGCTTGAATCATTGTTTCTTAGCTGAATCAAAAGTTGTTGAATGTACGGGTGCTTGTAATGATCTTGATGCTCGAGACGATACAATTGGCTCCATAACGAGTTGTACGTTGAACGAAATGAAAGTGGAACGTTCTCCCCAAATGAACGTTGTAAATGCATAAGGCGAAATTTTGCGTAATTGCGCGTTTGCACATCGTTTTGGAGAAGTCCCATGTCGATGCGAATAAGCTGTTCGTTTATTTCGTGAAGTAACGTTTCTGCCATTTCATCGATATGTGTAAACGTTCGTTGCTCGTATTTTAGTCGTGGAGATTTCATTCGTTTCTTCCTCCATTTAACATTTACGAATTGAACTTGTCAGTCAGTTCTTGGTTTAAATCGTTCAGTTGTTCCGCCATTTCTGCGATTTGTGATGCAGCGGATGAAATTTCATCAAACATTTGATGGAACTGTTCAATAAGTGAAGTGAATTGGTCGATTTTTTTGTTCGTTAATTTCACATCAGTAACGGACTGATCAAAAATGTGAATAATGCTTTCATTCGCTTGTCGGAATGCTCGTGTTTCTTCTACAATTTGTTGGAACGCATGTTCAAATTTTCGAATCGTTTGTTGAACAACATCAATATGATTTTGAATGTAGTCAAGCGATTGCTCAGTTTGTGATGCTAATTTCCGCACTTCATTGGCAACGACTGCAAATCCTTTACCGTGTTCACCGGCTCTTGCTGCTTCAATGTTTGCATTTAACGATAAAATATTTGTTTGATTTGAAATGCTGCGAATCGCGTTGACAATTTCTCCAATTTTCCGAGAGCTATCTGTTAGTTCGTTTGTCAATGATTTTGTTCCCTCAATTAACTTCGCAACACTATCAAGTTTTGTTAATGTTTGCTTCACATCTTCTTTTCCTTTTTCGACTCGCTCTGTCATTTGAACGGATTGACGTTGGATAGACGTGACTTCGTTCAACATACTTTGCACATTTTTTTGCACTTCAAAGATTGAAGCGGTCGTTTCTTCTGCACTTGAAGCGAGCGTTGTAGACGATTCCGTTAGGCGATGCTGTAGCTCTGCAATTTCGTTCATTTTCATCATCGAGGATGTATATGTCTCAATATACGTTTCAATCGCAATTTGCATATCTAATGAACAAAGTTTAGCGAACGAACGATATACGTTCATTGCTTCTGTCGGAGGTAACTCTTCCATCAATATGTGAAGCACTTCGTTTTGAATGATCGTATAAGCCCCTAAATACCATTCTGGAAATAACCCAATGCGGTTATGGACGTTACCGATTACTTTTCGACGAATGACATACTGTTCGCCAATCTCTCCAGATACCATATCCATCAAATAAGCGCGTAACGTTTGTTTTAAGCGATCAATTGTAGAATGATGGTCGATAATTTTTCTTAAATGCGTCATTTGCCCAACTTGATCGTAAAACGCATTGACAATTCGTTCCACATGTTTAGCAAACAGCGGGCGAATGGAGGCGAGCTGCTGTACATCTTCTTCTGTTAATTGGACAAAAGCAATTTGTTGCTTCCGATCGCTTGAGGCGAGTTGGCGATAATATGTAGCAACATGTGCAGTGGTAGGAGAGCGAGAAGTTGTATTTTCTTTTTCTTGTTGGTGCTTTTTGCGAAAAAGTTGAATGGCTCCACGTTCATTAAAAAGAGCATGAAACGGACATTTTGACATCGCATTCCCTCCAATTTTCATAAAAAATCCCCCCAAAACATTATATCATGTGCAAAGAAAAGAAGAAGGAAAATTTTTATTTTATTTCCGAGGGAAGCGCAAAAAATGACAATATTTTTCCGGCTTGTCGAATACAATTGAATCGAGTAGAATGTATATTTGTGAACAACTGTAGATGAGCAAATTTACTAACATAAATTTACAACCAAACAAAAAAAGGA
>NZ_DAITON010000026.1:0-21150 GCF_036834105.1 Anoxybacillus sp.
GTTGAACTAGGCGCTTCTTACTTCATTTTAAAGCCGTTCGACATCGAACATTTAGTGAATCAAGTGCGCCAAGTATGCGGAAAAAAACCAGCTGTATTAAAGCGTCCACCGCTTCTTTCACCAATTCGCGACGGAAAACCGAAAAACTTAGATGCGAGCATTACAAACATCATTCACGAAATCGGTGTTCCTGCACATATTAAAGGGTATTTATATTTGCGTGAAGCGATTGCCATGGTGTATAACGACGTGGAATTGCTCGGATCGATTACGAAAGTACTTTATCCAGATATTGCAAAAAAATATAACACAACAGCTAGTCGCGTAGAGCGAGCGATTCGTCATGCGATTGAAGTCGCATGGAGTCGCGGTAATTTAGAGTCGATTTCGTCTTTATTTGGTCATACGGTCAGCATGTCAAAAGCAAAGCCGACAAACTCTGAGTTTATCGCGATGGTCGCTGATCGGTTAAGACTCGAACATAAGGCGAGCTAAAAAAAGGTAGTCGGATGGCTACCTTTTTTGTTGTTCGTTTTTTTCGATTTCGAGTAATTTTTGGATTAATACGTGTTGAGGCATGTGCATAATTTGTTCTATCGGCATATTTAACGCTTTAGATAGCTTTTTGGCTGTTTGCAACGAAATTTGTAACGGTCGCATAAGTGTCACCCCTTTCATATGTTAAGTATAAAACGTTTTTAAAGGTGGGAAAAGGATGGCGCATATTTTTGCTCATCGCGGCTCGGCAGGGACGCATCCGGAAAACACAATGGTATCTTTTATGGAAGCTGAGCGAGTGCAAGCAGACGGAATCGAACTTGACGTACAGCTTGCAAAAGACGGTGTTGTCGTTGTCATTCATGATGAAACGGTCAATCGCACGACAGACGGAACAGGATGGGTTGGGCAAATGACGTATCGTCAGTTGCGGAAATTAAACGCTAATTATAAATTTAAACAATACGGTTTTTGTCCGATTCCATCGCTACAAGAAGTGCTTGAGTGGGCGCAAGGTAATTCGTTGCTCATCAATATTGAATTAAAAAACAACCTCGTGTCTTATGAACGATTAGAAGAAAAAACGATCGAGCTCGTTGAACGATATCGTTTAGCGTCACGTGTCATTTTTTCTTCATTTAACCATGAAAGTATGGCGACATGCCGTACGTTAGCACCGCACATTGAAACGGCTCTACTATATATGGAAAAGCTACATCAACCGTGGAATTACGCCCATACTTTACGCGCTTTAGCGCTTCATCCGTACCATCCGACAGTTGATCGATCGTTCGTTGAAGCGGCCCACGCGAATGATTTGCTCGTGCGTCCTTTTACAATCAATAAAGAAGAATGGATGAAAAACATGTTTCAATATAAAGTGGATGGTATATTCACTGATTTTCCTGAAAAAGCGAAACATATACGTGAAAAAACGCTTCGATCACTCTGAATCGAAGCGTTTCTTTTTTTGAAAGCGAGCTTGTACTTTATTTCGCTTGCGATCGCGGTGTAAAATAAATCCCCCGATAAAACCGAGGCCAGCGATGAAGCAAATGAAACCGAGCAAAAACTGAACGACAAGCGATGGGATCGGTGTATGCAAAATGCCAAATACCGTATCACGCATCCATTTAATACCTAACGCCGCGATAAATCCAGGAATAAGTAAAATAAGTAAGGCGATCGTTCGTTGCATAAAACAAAACCCTTTCCATTCGTTCTGTTTTCATCATAAATGTTTTCGTTTGTTTGTCAAGAAAAGAAAAACAATGTATGATGAAAGCGTCTGCAAAAAATTGCAAACGAATAGGTGATGGGAAATGAAAAAAGTATTAATTGTTGGGGCAGGCAAAGGTGGAAGTGCACTATTAAAAATGTTTCATGAAACGAAATTGATGGATGTTGTAGCCGTTGTGGATCGAAATCATGATGCACCGGGAATAAGTATCGCGCGGGAGATGGGGATTCAAACGAGCAATAACTGGCGTGATGTGTTGACGGAACATATTGATATCATTGTCGAAGTAACAGGAGACGATCACGTGTTTACGGCGTTGCGCCAAGCTAGTTCTGCACATACGGTCGTCATTCCAGGTGACATCGCATATATTATTGCACAGCTCGTCGAAGAAAAAGAGCAATTGATCGCTACGTTGAAAACAGCGACAACAAAACATGACCTCATTTTTAACTCGACGCATGATGGAATGATCGTAATTGACGAACGCGGTTATGTGACGCATGTGAATCCGAGCGCAGAAAAAATGATAGGGAAAACGAAAAAAGAAGTGGTTGGTACTCATATTTTACATGTCATTCCAGCTAGCGGTTTGCCGCGCGTATTACAAACGAGGGAAGTAGAGTTAAACCAAGAACTGTTATTAGAAAATGGAAAAAAAATGATTACGACGCGTATTCCGCTTATAGATGAAAACGGAAAACTATTTGGTGCTTTCGCAGTATTTAAAGATATTACAGAAGTTGTTCATTTAGCAGAAGAGGTAACAAACTTAAAAGAAATTCGCACGATGTTAGAAGCGATTATTCATTCTTCAGAAGAAGCTATTTCGGTCGTTGACGAGCATGGTAACGGCATTTTAATTAATCCAGCGTACACGAAACTGACCGGTTTGTCAGAAGAAGAAGTGATCGGAAAACCAGCGACAGCGGACATTTCCGAAGGGGAAAGCATGCACATGAAAGTGTTGAAAACACGCCGACCAGTAAGGGGTGTACGCATGAAAGTCGGTCCAAAAAAACGTGATGTCGTCGTCAACGTCGCCCCAATTATTGTTGATGGGATGTTAAAAGGAAGTGTTGGCGTCATTCATGATGTATCAGAAATTGAGCAACTAACTTCTGAATTGCAACGTGCGCGCCAAATTATTCGCACATTGGAAGCGAAATATTCCTTCGATGACATTGTTGGCACGTCAGAGGAAATGATGTTAGCGATTGAACAAGCGAAATTAGCAGCGAAAACACCGGCAACCATTTTGCTTCGTGGCGAATCAGGGACAGGAAAAGAATTGTTCGCCCATGCCATTCATAATGCAAGCGATCGAAAATATCACAAATTCGTTCGTGTGAACTGTGCTGCCATCTCTGAATCGCTGCTTGAAAGTGAGTTGTTTGGTTATGAAGAAGGTGCATTTTCGGGGGCAAGACGCGGGGGAAAAAAAGGATTGTTTGAAGAAGCGAACAACGGAAGTATTTTTTTAGATGAAATAGGTGAATTATCTGCCAATATGCAAGCGAAATTGTTGCGTGTTTTGCAAGAAAAAGAAATTGTGCGCGTTGGTGGCACAAAGCCGATCCCGATTAATGTGCGTGTTATTGCTGCAACGAATGTTCATCTCGAAAAAGCGATTGCCGATGGAACGTTTCGTGAAGACTTATACTATCGGTTAAATCGCATGCCGATTCACATTCCTCCATTACGTGCGCGCAAACAAGATATTCCGGCGCTATGTGAGCGGCTCATACAAAAACTAAATCAAGATTATGGACGGAATGTGGAAGGAATTACGGATGATGCGCTAAATGACTTGCTTTCATACGATTGGCCAGGAAATGTACGGGAGTTAGAAAATGTGTTAGGACGGGCTATGATTTTTATGAAATACAATGAAATGTTCATTGAACGAAAACATATTTCGTTGTTGCATAAACCGAAAGAGCACGAACATCTTTCGTCTCCAGAATGGACGCATGAGCCTAAGCCGTTAGCGGAATTAGTTGAACAGTACGAAGCGAAAGTGATTGAAAAAGTTTTGCGTATATGTCAAGGAAATAAAACCGCTGCTGCTAAACAACTCGGCATTTCGATTCGAAATTTATATTACAAAATTGAAAAGTATGGACTTGACAAAAAAAGCATGCAATAATGTTCATAGTATGCAAAAAGTTGCAGTTAAAAAGAAATAAAATAAAGCGTTTTCAATACCAAAAAAGTTGGCACGATTTTTGCAATAATAAAAAGTGACGAAAAAATAAAGGGGTTGAGCAGATGAGATGAAGCTACAATCGTTGATCACCAAAGCAACCCAATTTCCTGAAGCGACTGTAGCTGTGGCGGCAGCTGAAGATCCGGAAGTGTTAAAGGCGGTCGCACAAGCTTTGCAAGCGGGATTCGGGCGATTCATTTTATATGGCGATGAGTCGGTTTTATCGCGCCTTGTTCCCGAGCATGTTCACGATGTACATCGCGATCATATTCGCATCGTCCATGCTTCGACAAAAGAAGAGGCAGCTCACATGGCCGTGAAAGCGGTACATGGAAAAGAAGCGAGCGTCCTAATGAAAGGGAACGTACCGACGGCAACCATTTTAAAAGCGGTATTAAACAAAGAGCATGGGCTTCGTACAGGCAATGTTTTGTCGCATGTCGCCCTATTTGATGTGCCACATTATGAACGACCTATTTTTGTTACCGATGCCGCAATGAACATTACGCCTGATTTGCAACAGAAAGTAGAAATTATTATGAATGCGGTACAAGTGGCGAAAGCAGTTGGAATCAGTCATCCAAAAGTTGCTCCGCTCGCCGCTGTTGAAGTCGTGAATCCGGCGATGCCGGCAACGATTGACGCTGCAGCTCTTTCGTTAATGAACCAACGTGGGCAATTGAAAGACTGCATCGTCGATGGTCCGCTCGCTTTAGATAATGCCATTTCCGTCGAGTCTGCCCAACATAAAGGCATTCAAAGTTCGGTGGCAGGACAGGCTGATATTTTAGTTGTGCCAAATATTGAAACAGGAAATGTGCTTTATAAATCGCTCGTATACTTTGCCCGCGCACAAGTTGGAGCGATTATCGCAGGCGCAAAAGCGCCAATCGTCTTAACTTCTCGTGCCGATTCAGCAGAGAGTAAGTTATATTCATTAGCGCTAGCAATTTGTGCGGCGAACAAATAACAAGGGGGAACGAAAGATGGAGATTTTTAAATATATGGAGCAGTACGATTACGAACAATTAGTGTTTTGCCAAGATAAAGAGTCAGGATTAAAAGCGATCATTGCGATTCATGATACAACGCTCGGTCCAGCGCTAGGCGGAACGCGCATGTGGATGTATGAATCAGAAGATGCGGCCATTGAAGATGCCCTTCGCTTAGCGCGTGGCATGACATATAAAAACGCTGCAGCTGGCTTGAATCTTGGCGGTGGAAAAGCGGTCATCATCGGGGATCCACGTAAAGACAAAAACGAAGCGATGTTTCGTGCATTCGGTCGCTTCATTCAAGGATTAAACGGTCGTTACATTACGGCAGAAGATGTTGGTACAACAGTTGCTGATATGGACATTATTTACGAAGAAACAGATTATGTGACAGGTATTTCACCAGCGTTCGGTTCTTCTGGAAATCCTTCTCCGGTTACGGCGTACGGTGTTTACCGTGGAATGAAAGCGGCGGCAAAAGAGGCGTTTGGTAGCGATTCGCTTGAAGGAAAAGTTGTCGCAGTACAAGGTGTCGGCAATGTGGCTTACAATTTATGTCGTCATCTTCATGAAGAAGGAGCCAAACTCATCGTTACAGATATTAATAAAGAAGCGGTGCAGCGCGTCGTCGAACAGTTTGGCGCAACAGCAGTCGACCCGAACGACATTTACGGGGTAGATTGCGACATTTTTGCCCCGTGTGCGCTCGGAGGAATCATTAACGATCAAACGATTCCACAATTAAAGGCAAAAGTGATTGCTGGCGCTGCGAACAACCAATTACGCGAAGCAAGACATGGAGACATCATTCATGAAATGGGTATCGTTTACGCGCCGGATTATGTCATTAATGCTGGTGGTGTCATTAACGTAGCAGATGAGTTATACGGATATAACCGCGAACGCGCAATGAAAAAAGTTGAACAA
This sequence comes from Anoxybacillus sp., assembly GCF_036834105.1. Classification (NCBI taxonomy): domain Bacteria; kingdom Bacillati; phylum Bacillota; class Bacilli; order Caryophanales; family Anoxybacillaceae; genus Anoxybacillus; species Anoxybacillus sp. The sequence goes on from NZ_DAITON010000026.1 coordinate 5,870, forward strand.
ATTTACAACAACATCGAAAAAGTCATTGAAATTGCGAAGCGTGACGGCATTCCGACATATCAAGCCGCTGATCGTTTAGCTGAGGAGCGTATTGCAAAAATGCGTCAATCACGCAGCCAATTTTTACAAAACGGTCAGCACATTTTAAGCCGTCGCCGCACGCGCTAAAAACACGTAGCGAAGCGAGGACGGATCGTTCTCGCTTCGTCGATGATAAAAATGGAGGGTCAAACATTGCAAGAACATTCATTTCGCATCTTAGTCATTAATCCAGGATCGACGTCAACGAAAATCGGCGTCTTTGATAACGAGCGCTCCATTTTAGAGAAAACGATTCGACATGATACGGAAGCGTTGCGAGCGTATAAAAAAATTATCGACCAATATGAATTCCGAAAACAGACGATTTTAGAAACGCTCGATCATGAAGGGATCAACATTTCGAAACTTGATGCGGTATGCGGGCGCGGTGGCTTGCTCCGTCCGATTGAAGGTGGGACGTACGCCGTAAACGAAGCGATGTTGCAAGATTTAAAGCGCGGATACTCAGGCCAGCATGCTTCCAATCTTGGCGGTATTCTAGCGCACGAAATTGCTTCAGCATTAAATATACCGGCATTTATTGTTGACCCGGTCGTCGTCGATGAGCTTGATCCAATTGCCCGCATTTCTGGTTTTTCACTTATTGAACGCCGCAGCATTTTCCATGCGCTCAATCAAAAAGCTGTCGCTCGCCGCGTCGCCAAACAAATGGGAAAAGTGTATGAAGAAGTGAATTTAATCGTTGCGCATATGGGTGGAGGCATTACAGTTGGCGCACATAAACAAGGACGTGTTGTTGATGTAAACAACGGACTAGATGGAGAAGGACCGTTCAGCCCAGAGCGCGCTGGTACTGTACCGGCTGGTGACCTTGTCTCCCTCTGTTTTTCCGGTGAATATTATCGTGAAGAAATTATGCGCATGCTCGTTGGCGGCGGGGGGCTCGTTGGCTATTTAGGGACGAACGATGCGGTGAAAGTTGAAAAAATGATCGAAAATGGTGATGAGAAAGCGAAACTCATTTATAGCGCGATGGCATATCAAGTAGCGAAAGAAATTGGAGCTGCAAGCGCAGTGCTAGCTGGAAAAGTCGATGCCATTATTTTAACGGGCGGCTTAGCGTATGGAAAACAGTTTGTGAAAGAAATTGCGGATCGCGTGCAATGGATTGCCGATGTTATCGTGCAACCAGGGGAAAATGAATTGCAGGCGCTTGCTGAAGGGGCGCTTCGCGTATTGCGCGGAGAAGAAGAAGCGAAACAATATCCACAGGCGGTCAAAACAACGGTTTAAGGGGATGAAACGATGGCAAAAGAGTACGACGTAGTCATACTTGGGGGCGGAACGGGCGGATATGTCGCTGCGATTCGCGCTGCCCAACTCGGTTTAAAAACAGCAGTTGTAGAAAAAGGAAAGCTTGGTGGAACGTGTTTGCATGCTGGATGCATTCCGAGCAAAGCGTTGTTACGAAGTGCGGAAGTATATGCCCAGACGAAAGAAAGCGAAACGTTTGGTGTACTTGCTAGCGAGGTGCGTTTAGATTTTGCTAAAGTGCAAGCGCGCAAGCAAGCGATCATTGAGCAGTTGCATAAAGGCATTCGCATGTTGATGAAAAAAGGGAAAATCGATGTGTATGAAGGGACAGGACGCATTTTAGGCCCATCGATTTTTTCACCGATGCCAGGAACGATTTCAGTTGAGATGAATGATGGAACGGAAAATGAAATGCTTGTGCCGAAGTATGTTGTTATTGCAACAGGTTCCCGTCCACGTACGTTGCCTGGCTTAACCATTGACGGTCAATTCGTTATGACGTCAGATGAAGCGTTGCGTATGGAGACGTTGCCATCTTCTATCATCATCGTTGGTGGCGGTGTAATCGGAATCGAATGGGCGTCGATGTTGAACGATTTCGGTGTCGATGTGACGGTCATTGAATACGCGGATCGTATTTTGCCGACGGAAGATCGCGACGTATCAAAAGAGATCGAGAAAATATTAAAGCAGCGTGGTGTGCGCATTGTTACAAAAGCGAAAGTATTGCCTGACACACTCGTTGTTGAACATGGTGTAACTATTCAAGCCGAAATAAACGGGAAAAACGAAACGTTTACAGCTGAAAAAATGCTCGTTTCTGTCGGACGTCAAGCGAACGTTGAAGGCATCGGATTAGAAAATACTGATATTGTCATCGAAAAAGGATTTATTCAAACGAACGAGTATTATCAAACGAAAGAGAAACATATTTATGCGATTGGCGATGTCATTGGTGGGTTGCAGCTTGCCCATGTCGCTTCACATGAAGGAATCATCGCGGTCGAACACCTTGCTGGACATACCGTTCATCCGCTCAATTATGAGATGGTACCAAAATGCATTTACAGCCGTCCGGAAGCAGCGAGTGTTGGTTTAACAGAAGAAGAGGCGAAAGCGAAAGGATACGATGTGAAAGTTGGCAAATTCCCATTTAAAGCGATCGGAAAAGCGCTCGTATATGGGGAAGCTGACGGATTTGTAAAAATCATCGCTGATGCAAAAACAGACGATCTGTTAGGTGTGCATATGGTTGGTCCGCACGTCACAGATATGATTTCCGAAGCTGGATTAGCGCGCGTGCTTGATGCAACACCGTGGGAAATTGCCCACACGATTCATCCGCATCCGACGCTGTCAGAAGCGATGATGGAAGCAGCGCTGGCTGTCGACGGAAAAGCGATTCATTTTTAAAGGAGGAATGAATGATGGCGGAAAATCGTCATAAACAACTCGGTTTAAGCGATGAAACCGTTTTGCAAATGTATGAAACAATGGTATTAGCGCGTAAAATTGACGAACGGATGTGGCTACTAAACCGCGCAGGTAAAATTCCATTTGTCATTTCTTGTCAAGGACAAGAAGCGGCGCAAGTAGGAGCAGCGTTCGCTTTAGATCGCACGAAAGACTACGTATTGCCATATTACCGCGACATGGGCGTCGTCTTAACGTTCGGTATGACACCGACTGAATTGATGCTTTCGGCATTTGCAAAAGCGGAAGATCCAAACTCTGGCGGACGTCAAATGCCTGGGCATTTCGGGAAGAAGAAAAATCGAATTGTCACTGGTTCTTCTCCTGTGACAACGCAAGTGCCACATGCCGTTGGTATTGCGTTAGCGGCGAAAATGGAGAAGAAAGATTTCGTGTCGTTCGTGACATTTGGTGAAGGGTCGTCAAACCAAGGCGACTTCCATGAAGGAGCAAACTTTGCTGGCGTTCATAAGCTGCCTGTCATTTTCATGTGCGAAAACAATAAATACGCCATTTCGGTTCCAATCGAAAAACAACTCGCTTGTGAAAAAGTATCAGATCGTGCGATTGGTTATGGTATGCCGGGATATACAGTTGACGGTACGGATCCGCTCGAAGTATATCGCGTCGTGAAAGAAGCGGCAGACCGTGCGCGGCGCGGCGAAGGGCCAACGTTAATTGAAACGGTCGCTTATCGTCTAACCGCTCATTCATCAGACGATGATGATCGCGCGTATCGTACGCCAGAAGAAATTGCTGAAGCGAAAGCAAAAGATCCAATTTACTTATTTGCGAACTACTTAAAAGAAGTAGGCGTATTAACGGATGAACTGGAAAAAGAAATTCTCGATCGCGTCATGAAGCAAGTGAACGAAGCGACGGACTATGCGGAAAAAGCACCATATGCACAACCAGAGCATGCGTTGAAATACGTATACGCAGAGGAGGAATAAACATGCCTGTCATTTCATATATCGATGCGGTTACGATGGCGATTCGCGAAGAAATGGAACGTGACCCACGCGTATTCGTACTTGGGGAGGATGTTGGGAAAAAAGGTGGCGTATTTAAAGCGACGCAAGGACTGTATGATCAATTTGGCGAAGAGCGCGTCATCGATACGCCGCTTGCGGAATCTGCAATCGTTGGTGTTGGCATTGGCGCAGCTATGTACGGACTACGTCCAATTGCTGAAATTCAATTTGCTGATTTTATCATGCCGGCTGTAAACCAAATTATTTCGGAAGCGGCGCGCATCCGTTATCGTTCAAATAACGATTGGAATTGCCCGATTGTCATTCGTGCGCCGTACGGCGGTGGCGTTCACGGGGCGTTATACCATTCCCAATCTGTCGAAGCGATTTTTGCGAATCAGCCGGGACTAAAAATCGTCATGCCATCTACCCCATACGACGTGAAAGGATTATTAAAAGCGGCCATTCGCGATGAAGATCCGGTTTTATTTTTTGAACATAAGCGAGCATATCGTCTCATTAAAGGAGAAGTGCCGACAGACGATTATGTGCTGCCGATTGGTAAAGCAGATGTCAAACGTGAAGGAGAGGACATCACAGTCATTACGTACGGCTTATGCGTTCATTTCGCGCTACAAGCTGCTGAAAAATTGGCGCAAGAAGGCATTTCTGCACACATTTTAGATTTGCGTACCGTATATCCGCTCGATAAAGAGGCGATTATTGAGGCGGCAAGTAAAACAGGAAAAGTGTTACTTGTGACAGAAGACAACAAAGAAGGAAGCGTCATGAGCGAAGTTGCTGCCATCATTGCGGAACATTGCTTATTCGATTTAGACGCACCGATTATGAGACTAGCTGGTCCTGATGTTCCAGCTATGCCATATGCGCCAACGATGGAAAAATTCTTTATGGTCAATCCAGATAAAGTCGAAAAGGCAATGCGCGAATTGGCGCAGTTTTAAGGAGGAGTCACGATGGCGATTGAGAAAATTACAATGCCACAGCTTGGCGAAAGTGTAACGGAAGGAACGATTAGCCAATGGCTCGTATCTGTTGGCGATCGCGTCAATAAATACGATCCACTTGCTGAAGTGATGACAGACAAAGTAAACGCGGAAATCCCATCTTCATTTGCTGGTGTGATTAAAGAAATTATCGCAAAAGAAGGGGAAACGTTGCCGGTTGGTGCTGTCATTTGTACGATTGAAGTGGAAGGGCAAGCAGAGGAACAACCGGCGAGCGAACAACCATTGCCAGCGACGAATGAGCAAACGCATAAACAGCCGATGAAAAAGCAAGTTGGTGAGCGTGGACGCTATTCTCCAGCTGTGCTTCGTCTTGCGCAAGAACATCACATTGATTTAACGCAAGTAACAGGAACGGGTATGGGCGGCCGCATTACGCGCAAAGACTTGCTGAAACTCATTGAGTCTGGCAACGTACCAAAAGCAGAGGCACGAAATGAAGTTGTACAGCCAGTTCATGAAGTGGAAGTTTCGAAACAAGAAAACGCTCCGAAAGCGGAAGCACCAAAACAAGCCGCTGCGCCTAACGTACCGGTTCAACCGGGCGATATTGAAATTCCAGTTACATCGGTTCGGAAAGCGATTGCGACGAACATGCTTCGCAGCAAGCACGAAGCTCCACATGCATGGACGATGGTAGAAGTCGATGTCACTAACTTAGTTGCTTATCGCGATTCAATGAAAGACGAGTTTAAAAAGCGTGAAGGCTTTAACTTAACGTATTTTGCATTTTTTGTAAAAGCAGTCGCGCAAGCATTAAAAGAATTCCCACAAATGAACTCGATGTGGGCAGGAGATAAAATTGTTCAAAAGAAAGATATTAACATTTCGATTGCTGTAGCGACAGATGATGCTTTATTTGTACCAGTCATTAAACATGCTGATGAAAAATCGATTAAAGGTATTGCGCGTGAAATTGCTGAATTAGCAGCGAAAGTGCGGGCTGGTAAACTCCGCCCAGAAGATATGCAAGGCGGTACATTCACTGTCAACAACACAGGTTCGTTCGGTTCAGTGCAGTCGATGGGCATCATTAACTATCCGCAAGCAGCGATTTTGCAAGTGGAATCGATCGTCAAACGCCCTGTCGTGAAAGATGGTATGATCGCTATTCGCGACATGGTTAACCTTTGCTTATCGCTTGATCATCGCGTGCTCGACGGTTTAATTTGCGGTCGTTTCCTAGCGCGTGTCAAAGAAATTTTAGAGCGTGTAACAAAAGAAAATACGCCGATCTATTAATATCAAAAAAGAGGGTAACGGTTCGTTATCCTCTTTTTGATATTAACGATTTTTCTTTTCTTCCTTACACCGATATACTACAATAAAAATGTAACGAATATTTTCAAAAATATGAAAAGAAAGCGTTTTAAAAACAAAGGGGGATGGGTACTACAATGAAACAAATATCGTTTCCGATTCCGAGCTATGATGAATGGAAACAAGAAGTGGAGCGATCGTTAAAAGGGAAACCGATCGATCAACTATACTCCACGACATATGAGCATATTCAACTAAAACCGATTTACACACGTGCTGATTTAGAAGGGATGCATGTTGAACAGTACCCGGGCTTTCCTTCGTATGTGCGCGGGACAAAAGCAGAGGGGTACATAAAAAAAGGATGGGAAGTAAGCCAACAGTGCACAGCTTCGACACCTGAACGATGGAATGCGCTCATAAAACAGCAGCTTGAACGTGGGCAGACCGAAATTCATGTCGTATTGCTAAAGTTAAACTTTTCCATTCAAACGCTCGAACAAGTTGAAGCCATGTTTTCAAATATATGTTTAGAAGACTACTCTCTTCGAATGGATACAGGAGCATGTTCTCTACCGTTTTTTTCGCTATTTGTTGAGTATATAAAAAAAAGCGGACAACCGCTTAACCGCATAAGCGGAACGATTGGTATGGATCCACTTAGCACCCTTGCAATAACAGGAAAGCTTCCGGTGCCACTTGCTCATTTATACGATACAATGGCGAATGTGACGAAATGGGCAACAATGCACATGCCGCATGTGAAAACGATTATCGTCCATGCCGATCCGTATCATAACGGAGGGGGCAACGCCATTCAACAGCTTGCCTTTGCGTTTGCGACGGCCGTTGAATATATAAACGAATGTCTCGAACGCGGATTGACGATTGATGAAGTTGCGCAACGCATCGATTTTTCTTTCCCTGTCGGATCGCATTTCTTCATGGAGATTGCAAAGCTAAGGGCAGCGCGGCTCATTTGGACAAATATCGTGCAAGCATTTGGCGGGAGCGAACAATCACAAAAACTTTTTGTTCATGCATGCACATCGTATTTCACGAAGACGGTATACGATCCGTACGTGAACATGCTCCGTGCAACGACAGAAGCGTTTGCGGCGATCGTCGGTGGAGTAGACAGCCTTCACGTTTCCCCATTTAACGAACCGTTTGCAACAGAAGATGAATTGGCAGCGCGCATCGCTCGAAACACACAGCTCATTTTGCGGGAAGAAGCGCATATGGGGAAAGTGATCGATCCAGCAGGCGGTTCATATTACGTTGAAACGTTAACTGCGCAAGTTGCCGAACAGGCGTGGAAGCTATTCCAACAAATCGAGGCACAAGGCGGGATGACAAGCGCGCTTCAACGCGGATTCGTGCAAACGGAAATTGAAAACATCGCGAAACAACGCGAACAACATGTAAAAAAAAGAAAAGAAAAAATTGTCGGCACGAACGTATACGCAAATCTCGCAGAGCCGACAGCACCAAAGCATGTATATACCCCTTATGGAAAAACGCATATGTACGTAGATGTGAAAACAATGGAAGACGCGCTTGCACTCGTTCAACGTCGAGCGATCGCTCAACATGCTATAGATGAAAATGAAAGTCCGGCGATTACCGTTTCACCGATTCGCCAATGGCGTCTATCTGAGCCATTTGAACAACTTCGTCAAGCGTCTGAACGCCATGCAGAGAAAAACGGCAAGCGTCCAACTGTACATCTCGTCAATCTCGGGGCGATTCCAAAACATAAAGTACGCGCTGACTTTATTACCGGCTTTTTTGAAGCAGGTGGTTTTGCAGTCATAAAAAATGACGGCTATATGACGGTAGAGGAAGCGGTAAACGGAGTGCTGCAAACAAACGGAACGCATTATATCATTTGCGGGACAGATGATGATTATGTAGATGCCGTTCCGCATATTGTGCGTCAAGTAAAAATGGGAAAAACCGATGTTCGCATATATGTCGCAGGAAAACCGTCACCGGATGTTGAGGTAACGTTTACGGAAGCAGGCGTCGACGGGTATATTCATATCGGTTCAAATTGTTATGATACGATTTTGGCGTTTATGAAAGAGATGGGGGTGAACGTGGATGACGAAAGTACATTTTATTAATCGACCGCTACAATATGGAAAGCAAGTCGATGAACAAACGTGGAAAGAAGCGATCGAACGAAACGTACGGGCGACATTAGATGACCTCGTATTCCAAACGAATGAGCAAATTGCAATCAAGCCGCTATATACGAAAGAAGATATTGCGGATCTTGATTTTCTTGACTATATGCCAGGCATTCCACCGTATTTGCGCGGACCGTACCCGTCCATGTACGTGAACCGACCTTGGACGATCCGCCAATATGCCGGTTTTTCAACGGCTGAGGAAAGCAACGCGTTTTATCGCCGCAATTTAGCGATGGGGCAAAAAGGTCTTTCGGTGGCGTTTGACTTAGCAACGCACCGCGGCTACGATTCCGATCATCCGCGCGTCGTCGGCGATGTGGGAAAGGCAGGTGTTGCGATCGATTCTATATTAGATATGAAAACGTTGTTCGACGGTATTCCGCTTGATCAAATGTCCGTATCGATGACGATGAATGGAGCGGTATTGCCGATTATGGCGTTTTATATTGTGACGGCTGAAGAACAAGGAGTTAGACAAGAGCAGCTATCCGGAACGATTCAAAATGACATTTTAAAAGAATACATGGTTCGCAATACGTACATTTATCCACCGGATATGTCGATGCGCATCATTGCTGATATTTTTGCGTATACGTCAAAACATATGCCGAAGTTCAACAGCATTAGCATTTCTGGATACCATATGCAAGAAGCGGGTGCGCCGGCGGACATTGAGCTCGCTTACACGCTCGCTGACGGGCTGGAATATGTGCGCACAGGCTTAAAAGCAGGCATCGATATTGATTCGTTTGCTCCGCGCCTGTCGTTTTTCTGGGCGATCGGTATGAACTATTTTATGGAAGTAGCAAAAATGCGTGCAGCGCGCGTCATTTGGGCGAAAATGATGAAAACGTTTCATCCGAAAAATCCAAAATCGCTCGCTCTTCGGACGCATTCGCAAACGTCTGGCTGGAGCTTAACGGAGCAAGATCCGTTTAACAACGTTGTGCGCACATGTTTAGAAGCTCATGCGGCGGCGATGGGACATACGCAGTCGCTTCATACGAACGCGCTTGACGAGGCGATTGCATTACCGACAGATTTTTCAGCGCGTATCGCTCGCAACACGCAGCTTTATTTACAAGAGGAAACAGGCATTTGCCAAGTCATTGACCCATGGGCAGGCTCGTATTATGTGGAAACGTTGACGAATGAGTTGATGAAGCGCGCATGGGCGCACATTGAGGAAATCGAAAGCTTAGGGGGCATGGCGAAAGCGATTGAAACAGGATTGCCAAAAATGCGTATTGAAGAAGCGGCAGCAAGACGGCAAGCGAGAATTGATTCCGGGACAGAAACGATCATCGGAGTGAATAAATATCGTCCGGAAAAAGAAGCGCCGATTGACATTTTAGAAGTCGATAATACAGCTGTTCGGGAACGGCAAATTGAAAAGCTAAAACAATTGCGCGCATCGCGTGATGAAGGGCGTGTCCAACAAGCGTTGCAAGCGATTACGAAAGCAGCGGAAACAGGCGAAGGAAACTTGCTTGAACTAGCGATCGAGGCAGCGCGTGCCCGCGCTACGTTAGGTGAAATTTCAGATGCGATCGAAAAAGTAGCAGGGCGACATCGAGCGGTTATTCGCTCCGTAAGCGGCGTATATAGCGCGGAGTTTGCGAACGAGGAAGAAATTGCACGCGTCAAAAAAATGACCGATGAATTTTATGAATTAGAAGGAAGACGTCCGCGTATTTTAATTGCGAAAATGGGACAAGATGGCCATGACCGCGGTGCTAAAGTCATTGCAACCGCCTTTGCAGATTTAGGATTTGACGTCGATATTGGCCCGCTCTTTCAAACACCGGAAGAGACGGCGCGACAAGCAGTTGAAAACGATGTGCACGTCGTTGGAATGAGCTCTCTTGCAGCAGGACATAAAACATTATTGCCGCAGCTCGTTGAGGAGTTGCGAAAACTTGGACGTGAAGATATTATTGTCGTCGTTGGTGGTGTCATTCCACCACAAGACTATGAATTTTTATATGAGCATGGAGCTGCAGCCATTTTTGGACCAGGTACCATTATTCCGGTTGCTGCCCAAAAAGTGTTGCAGGAAATTTATAAACGACTCGGTTATGAGGAAGTGAGCGAATGAGCGAGGAACGAACATCCAGACGAGAACGGACCGATGACCGACAAGCATGTATGAAAGAGGGAGATCACGGGAGACGATGGGTGAAACGAAAAGAACGATCGGTTGAGGAATATGTGACAGGTGTATTAAACAACGACCGTACCATTTTAGCGCAAGCGATCACCCTCATTGAAAGTCATGCTGCTAAACATACAGAAAAGGCTCAGCGCATATTGCATGAACTTCTCCCGCATGTAGGACAGTCGATTCGCATTGGGATTACCGGCGTTCCAGGTGCGGGAAAAAGCACGTTTATCGAAGCATTTGGACAATTTTTATGCGACAAAGGTCACCGTGTTGCAGTGTTAGCAGTCGATCCGAGCAGCTCCCTGACAGGAGGGAGCATTCTTGGCGATAAAACGCGGATGGAAAATTTAGCGCGCCATCCGCGTGCGTTCATTCGCCCGTCGCCATCTGGGGGAACGCTCGGAGGTGTGCATCGAAAAACGCGCGAGACGATGTTGCTTTGTGAAGCGGCAGGCTATGACATTATCATTGTTGAGACGGTCGGTGTTGGACAAAGTGAAGTTGCAGTGCGTGGCATGGTTGATTTTTTCCTATTGCTCGCTTTAACGGGCGCTGGTGATGAATTACAAGGAATGAAAAAAGGAATGATGGAGCTTGTCGACGCCATTGTGATTAATAAAGCAGATGGAGATAATAAAGCAAAAGCGGAGCTAGCGAAAGAAGAATATAACCAAATTTTACATTACTTACGTCATGCGACGAAAGGATGGGAAACGAAAGCATATACATGTTCTTCGCTCTATGGCGAAGGAATTGAGCAAATTTGGGAAGCGATTGAACAGTTTGTGCGGACGACAAAACAGTCTGGCGTGTTTGCCGAAAGAAGAAAAGAACAGATGAAAGATTGGTTGCATACGATGATCAAAGATTATCTACACATTCGCTTTTTTCATCATCCTGCTGTTCAACAGCAGCTACCGAATATTGAACAAGAAGTGATGGAAGGAAAGCAACCAGTTACGATGGCTGCTCAACAACTCATTCGCCTATATGAACAAACGTAAAAGGTGTCCGTGATGGGCACTTTTTATGTGGAATGTGTTATAATGGGGGCGGAGTGTGATATATATGTTAAAAATTGGATACAGAACAACGAAAACAGCTATTGGAACAGCAGCTGCAATTGCTATTGCTCAGTCGTTGCACCTTGAGAATTTCGCTTCCGCTGGTATCATTACGCTGCTTTGTATCCAAGTGACGAAAAAAAAGTCGCTACAAACAGCGCGTGCTCGCTTGATCGCATGTTTCATCGGATTGCTGTTTTCGTTTTTGTTTTTTGAAGGACTTGGTTATCATCCGCTCTCTATTGCTTTATTGCTTTTATTTTTTATTCCAACGACCGTCTCATGGAAAGTGACTGAAGGAATTGCGACGAGTGCAGTTATTATTTTGCACGTATATATGGCTAAAGCGATGACATGGCAACTTTTATATAATGAACTAATGCTCATTGTTATTGGCATTGGCATCGCACTACTTGTGAATATGTACATGCCAAGTGTCGAAAAAGATTTAAAAGAGTATCAACGCATTGTAGAAGATTTATTCCGTATCATTTTTAAAGAAATTGTCCATTATTTACGTACGAATGAAAGCTTATGGGACGGAAAAGAAATTGCGTTAGTGGGCGATACGTTAAAGCAGGCGAAGGCGCTTGCGTTGCAAAATATCGAAAATCATTTTTTGCGCAATGAAGATTATTATTATCGGTATTTTCGAATGCGCGAGAAACAGTTTGAAATTATTGAGCGCATGTTGCCGCTTATTAGCTCAATGACGTACACGGTCGAACAGCGCAATATGATTGCCGATTTTATTGATGAACTAAGCGATGCAATTCACCCGGGAAATACAGCTGAACGTTTTATTCAGCAGCTAGAAGCGATGAAGAAACAGTTTCAACAAATGCCGCTTCCAAAAACGCGTGAAGAATTTGAAGAACGGGCTGCCCTTTTACATTTTGTAAAAGAAATGGAGCAATATTTAATCATTAAAAGTCAATTATGACGGTATGACTCCCCTTTTTTGATGCAAAATAATTGAAAAAGGGTGAGATCATGCCGATTTTGTTTGCTTTACTTCTCCTTATTTCGCCACTTTGGCCGCTTGGAGACAATCCGCGCGTTGGTGATCCGATGATTATTGTCAACAAACAAACGAACAAACTTGCTTTTATTCGTAACGGGAAAATTGAGCGCATATATCCGGTAGCGACAGGAAAGACGAATGCGCTCACACCAGAAGGATTATTTACGGTTACGGTAAAGGCGGTAAATCCGTACTATCGAAAAAAAAACATTCCGGGAGGGGCACCGAATAACCCACTTGGCACGCGATGGATTGGGTTTGATGCGCGTGGGACGGACGGCCGAACATACGGCATTCATGGGACGAATCGGCCGTCATCGATTGGAAAGTATATTACAGAAGGATGTGTACGTATGCATAATCGAGATGTCGAAGCGCTATACCTAAACGTTCCGCTCGGCACGAAGGTCGCGATCGTGAAAACAAGTGAATCATTTCAACAGCTCGGTAAGAAGTATGGGGCACTTAAGTAGAACAAGCTGGCCGAAAATGGTCAGCTTGTTCTATATCCACATGCTTAATCCTGCAAGTAACGATGTTAAAATCATCGAACCGAGCATTAAATAAACGACAATTTTTTGCACTTTTTTTGAATGCATTTTTTTCACCTCTTGTTTCTTATTGTACAAACATGTTGTTTAACAAACAAGCACGAAAACATGCGAAAAAAGAAGGAAAAACGAAAAAAGTTGTCGAAATATTAGGGTGGTTTTCAACGGAAAACAACAAAGGGGTTGGGGTTTATGGAAGTAAAAAAGGTCGATCATATTGGTATTGCTGTGAGGTCATTAGATGAGGCGTTGCCGTTTTATACGGATACGCTCGGGTTGCCTTGCGTCGGCATTGAAACAGTCGAATCGGAACAAGTGAGGGTCGCATTTTTAAAAGTTGGCGACGTGAAAATTGAGCTGCTTGAGCCGCTTTCTGAACATAGTCCAATTGCTTCTTTTATTGAAAAAAGAGGGGAAGGTATTCATCATGTCGCGCTCGGTGTTGATCATATTGAACAGCGTATTCATGAATTAAAAAACGATGGCATTCGCATGATTCATGAGCAACCAAAACGCGGAGCGGGAGGGGCGCTTATCGCCTTCATGCATCCAAAGTCCGCTCACGGAGTGTTGTACGAGCTTTGTGAAAGAGGGGGCGGGCAATAATGGATATGTATGATAAAATTAATGAGCTATATGACCGCCGACGTGAAATTGAACTCGGTGGCGGCGACGATAAAATCGCCAAGCAGCACGCGAAAGGGAAATTAACAGCAAGGGAGCGCATCGATCTCTTATTGGATGAAGGAACGTTCGTTGAATTAAATCCGTTTATCGAGCATCGTTGCACGGATTTCGGATTAGCCGGGAAAAAGGGACCAGGTGACGGCGTTGTCACAGGATACGGAAAAATAGATGGGCGAACGGTATTTGTGTTTTCGCAAGATTTTACCGTGTTTGGTGGCGCGCTTGGAGAAATGCACGCAAAAAAAATTGCGAACATTATGGATTTAGCGGCGAAAACAGGCGCCCCCATTATCGGATTAAACGATTCTGGTGGTGCGCGCATTCAAGAAGGGGTATTGTCGCTCGATGGCTATGGTCACATTTTCTACCGCAATGCCATTTATTCCGGTGTTGTTCCACAAATTTCGGTCATTATGGGTCCGTGCGCAGGCGGTGCTGTCTATTCACCAGCGATCACTGATTTTGTATTCATGGTCGAAAAAACGAGCCAAATGTTTATCACTGGACCGAAAGTCATTGAAACAGTAACAGGAGAAAAAATTAGCGCTGAAGATTTAGGTGGTGCGCGCGTACATAATACCATTAGCGGGAACGCTCATTTTTCAGGTGCGACGGAAGAAGACGTACTTGCCCAAGTGCGCAGACTGTTAAGTTATCTCCCACAAAATTGCCAAGAAAAACCACCGTCCGTTCCTGTCGTCAATGATGATGACGATCGTCCAGATTTAGCTGACGCGATTCCGATTGATGCAGTTAGACCATATGATGTGCGCAACGTCGTGCTACAAGTCGTTGATGAAGGATCGTTTATGGAAGTGCAAAAAGACTTTGCGAAAAACATCGTTGTTGGTTTTGCCCGCGTAAAAGGGGAAGTGATCGGGCTTGTATGTAATCAGCCGAAGTTTATGGCGGGCGGACTAGATATCGACTCGTCCGATAAAGCAGCACGATTTATTCGTTTTTGCGACTCGTTTAACATTCCGATTGTTACGTTTGAAGACGTGACGGGCTTTTTCCCTGGTGTTAAACAAGAACACGGTGGCATCATTCGTCACGGGGCGAAAATTTTATATGCGTATTCTGAGGCAACGGTGCCGAAAATTACGGTCATTTTACGAAAAGCTTATGGTGGGGCATATGTCGCATTAAATAGCAAATCAATCGGGGCAGATGTCGTATACGCATGGCCAAATGCAGAAATTGCTGTGATGGGGCCACAAGGGGCAGCGAACATTATTTTCGCTAGTGAAATCGAAAACAGCCCGAATCCAGAAGAGACACGGGCGCAAAAAATCGAAGAATATCGCGACAAGTTCGCCAATCCGTATGTCGCAGCGAAATACGGGATGGTCGATGATGTCATTGACCCGCGCGACACGAGAATTAAGCTCATTCAAGCGCTCGATATGCTTCGCCATAAACATGAAGAACGTCCGAAAAAGAAACATGGGAATATTCCGTTATAAATTATACCGCCATATTTTTGGCGGTATATATGTTTT
>NZ_DAITON010000027.1:0-20562 GCF_036834105.1 Anoxybacillus sp.
TACCTAACCATCAAACAGGGCGTGTGACACCTTTGGAAACAAGAGCGCATGTTGCTATGTTTGGAGCGTTTGGGTACGAATTAGATGCCACCGCTTTAACCGCCCAGGAAAAACAACAGGTGAAAGAACAAATTTTGTTTTTTAAACGATATCGAAAGCTTTTGCAATACGGTACGTTTTACCGTTTACTTAGTCCATTCGAAGGGACGGATGCTGCTTGGATGGTTGTTTCAGATGACAAAAAGGAGGCGATTGTTGTCTTTTATCGTCTTTTAGCTAAACCAAATCCTCCATTCGTGAGGCTTCACTTAAAAGGATTAGATGTATCGTTTAAATATGAGGTAAAGATGGAGAAACGGACGCAAGTGCTCTATGGAGATGAGCTTATGCATATCGGTCTTTTTATCCCACCGTTTTACATGGGGACGGTAAAAACAGAGGAGACAGTCATGATTGGAGATTATGTATCTTGCTTGGCGGTGTTAAAGGCAGTCGATTAGGAGGAGAAATATATGGATGAGCTAGTACGTGATTTTGCTCGATTATTCAGTGAAGAAGGGAAAGAAGTACATACTTTCTTCGCCCCCGGTCGTGTCAATTTAATTGGGGAACATACAGATTATAATGGAGGATATGTTCTTCCGTGTTCGTTGCATATCGGGACGTATGCGGTCGCTCGTTTAAATGATGATGGGATTATTCGGCTCTATTCAAAAAACTTTCATGAAGATGGAATTGTCTCTGTGACAAAAGACGAACTTGCGTATGACGAGCGCCATGGGTGGGCGAATTATCCGAAAGGAATGATTCGTGCGCTTATGCCAAAAGATGCACAAAATGGGATTGACGTCTTATACTATGGCAATATTCCGAATGGGGCAGGATTATCTTCGTCTGCGTCGATTGAGCTCGTTACGGCCGTGATGTTGAACTATTTGTTTGAATTAAATATCGAGATGTTGGAATTAGTGAAGATTAGCCAACAAGTAGAAAACGAATATATCGGTGTCAATTGTGGCATTATGGATCAATTTGCGGTTGGAATGGGAAAAGCAGGTCATGCGCTACTGCTCGATTGCCAAACGCTCCAATACGAGTATTTGCCTCTGTCTTTGGAGGATTGTTCGATTGTGATTGCAAATACGAATAAAAAGAGGGGATTAGCTGATTCAGCATACAACGCGCGGCGCGCGACATGTGAGCAGGCGTTAGCGAAATTACAACAATATGTACGCATCAACTCGCTTGGAGATGTAACAATGGAGCAGTTTAATCAATATGCACATGTATTGTCTCCGATCGAACAAAAACGGGTGCGACATGTCGTTTCAGAGAATGAACGGACAAAGCAAGCGGCTTGCGCTTTACAACAAGGAGATTTATATACGTTTGGACAATTGATGCGGCAATCACATGAATCATTGCGTAACGATTATGAAGTGACTGGAAAAGAGTTGGATACGCTCGTTGAAGCGGCGTGGAAACATAAAGGAACGATTGGTGCGCGCATGACGGGGGCGGGCTTTGGCGGCTGTACAGTAAACATTGTAAAAGACGATTGTATTTCGTCCTTTGTTGAAGAAGTAGGGCGAATGTATGAAACTGAGATCGGTTATGCCGCGAGTTTTTATGTAGCTAAAATTGGCGATGGGGCAAAACAGCTTACGAAAGAAGGAGAGAGTGCGCGATGATTCTCGTTTGTGGTGGGGCGGGATACATTGGAAGTCATGCGGTGTATCGTTTAATCGAAAAAGGAGAACGAGTTGTTGTCGTTGACCATTTACAAACTGGGCATCGAAAAGCTGTTCATCCAGAGGCGATATTTTATGAAGGTGATATTCGTGATCGCTACTTTTTAAACAGCGTATTTCAAAGGCATGAAATCGATACAGTGATCCATTTTGCAGCACATTCTCTTGTTGGAGAAAGTGTGAAACAGCCGTTAGCTTATTACAACAACAACGTTTATGGAACAGAAGTGTTGCTTGATGTCATGAATAAACATGGCGTCAAACAAATTGTTTTCTCCTCAACGGCTGCTGTGTATGGGGAACCAAAACAAATTCCGATTCAAGAAACAGATGAAACAAACCCTGAAAGTCCGTATGGAGAAACAAAACTAGCGATGGAAAAAATGATGAAATGGGTGAACGTCGCATACGGCATTCGCTATATTTCTTTACGATATTTTAATGTTGCTGGAGCGTATGGGACGATGCTTGGTGAAGATCATCGTCCGGAGACACATTTAATTCCACTTATTTTGCAAGTGCCGCTACGGAAGCGGAAAGAAATTCATATTTTTGGAGATGACTACGACACGCCTGATGGCACGTGCATTCGTGACTATATTCATGTGCTAGATTTAGTCGATGCTCATCTATTAGCGGTAGAAAAACTAAGAAACGGTGGGGAAAGCAACATATACAATTTAGGGAATGGCAACGGTTTTTCTGTGAAAGAAGTCATTGAGGCTGCGCGACGCGTGACGGGACATCTGATTCCTGAAAAAGTTGTGCCGAGACGACCTGGAGATCCTGCGCGTTTAGTTGCTTCATCGGAAAAAGCAAAACGTGAACTTGGATGGAAACCGATATACACATCTATTGATGAAATCGTCGCCTCAGCGTGGGGGTGGCACCAGGCGAATCCGAACGGATATGAAGAGGTGTAACTCATGGTGAACATTTATGAAGAAATTGAAACACTCATTCAATATGCGCTCCATCATCGCTTAATTGAACGAGAAGATATCATTTATACGCGCAATCGAATATTAGCGTTGTTGAAATTAGACGAATGGCAACAAGTTGACGTGACACCTTCTCTCGATCGGCCACTCGTTACGATTTTACAACGTATGATGAATTGGGCTGAAGAACATGGACGACTTGTTGGAAAGACAGTTACTGATCGCGATTTATTTGATACAGAGATCATGAATTGTTTTGTGGCGCGTCCGTCAACGATCATTCAAACGTTTTATGAGAAATATAAGCGAAACAAACAAGAGGCGACAACTTGGTTTTATGAGCTTAGTCAAGCATCTAACTACATTCGCATCGATCGGGTAAGAAAAAATAGGCGGTGGAAAGCGCCTACGGCATACGGAGAGATGGATATTACGATTAACTTGTCTAAGCCGGAAAAAGATCCACGGGACATTGCGCGCATGAAGGACGTAAAAGAACAACGTTATCCTACTTGCTTATTATGTATTGAAAATGAGGGGTACGCAGGAACGATTCGTCATCCTGCACGAGCGAATCACCGTATGATTCCGATTGAACTATGCGGTGAACGTTGGTTTTTCCAATATTCCCCTTACGTTTATTATGATGAACATTGCATCGTATTACGCCATAAACATGTGCCGATGAAAATGGAAAGAAAAACGTTTGAGCGGTTGCTTGATTTTGTAGATCAATTCCCGCATTATTTTATCGGCTCTAATGCGGATTTACCCATTGTAGGTGGATCTATTTTATCGCACGATCATTTTCAAGGTGGAAAATATACGTTTGCGATTGAAAAAGCTCCATCTGATTTTTCGTTTACATTGCCAGCTTATCCTCATGTACAAATGAGCATCATCCGTTGGCCTATGTCAGTGATACGTATACGCGGGGTAAAACAAGATGTGTTACAAGTGAGCGATTTCGTTTATGCAAAATGGAAAACGTATAGCGATCCTCAAGTGGATATATACGCACAAACAAGCGGTGTACCGCACAATACCGTCACGCCAATTGCTCGTCGACGCGGGGAGTTGTACGAGATGGACATCGTGTTAAGAAACAACCGCACATCAGCGCAACATCCATACGGTATTTTTCATCCGCATGAGGAGCTTCATCATATTAAAAAAGAAAATATCGGATTAATTGAAGTCATGGGATTAGCCGTATTGCCTAGTCGATTAGCGGATGAGCTAGACCATATCGCACGATATATGAAAAATAAAACGCCAAAAGAGCAATGGGAACCGTCGTTATTGAAACATTGGGAATGGGTGCAAGACATAATGGAAAGACATCATGTTATTGATAATGTACATGAATTATTAAAAGAAGAAGTAGGAAAACGATTTGAACAAGTACTCGAACATGCGGGAGTGTTTAAGCGGACGGAAGAAGGAAAGCGAGCGTTTCATCGCTTTATTCAACACCTTCAAGAACGAAATGAATAAAGATGGGGGAAAAAAGATGTATATCGGTGTAGACTATTATCCAGAGTACTGGCCAAAAGAAATGATTGAAGAGGATATTCAAGGAATCAAAGAACTAGGGGCTAACATCGTTCGCATCGGGGAATTTTCTTGGCACTTAATGGAACGAACAGAGGGAAATATAGACTTTTCTTTTTTTGATGAAGTAGTGAAAAAGTTGAAAGAGAACGGGCTTTCAATTATGTTTGGTACGCCAACAGCGACATTTCCTGCTTGGTTAGCAAAAAAACATCCAGACATTTTATCTAAAGACGAGTTTGGGCGTATTCGTGTTTTTGGTGGAAGAAGACAATATTGTTTTAATTCAACAACATATCGCTTATATGCGGCAAATATAACGAAGCAGCTTGTGACACATTACAAAGATGAAGAAGCGATTATTGCTTGGCAAATTGATAATGAATTTGGACATGAAGGAAGTGACATGTGTTATTGTGAACAGTGCCATCGAGAATTCCAACAATTTTTGAAAGAGAAATATAAGCAAATTGATGTGTTGAATGAAGCGTACGGGACAATTTTTTGGGGACAGACATACAACGATTTTTCAGAAATTCCAATGCCAACGAAAACAATTACGACGCATAATCCATCTTTGCAGTTAGATTGGGCTCGTTTTCGTTCATTTTCCGTCAACCGTTTTGCCCATGAAATGACAAACATCGTAAGAAAACATAAAGGTTCTCATCAGCAAGTGACAACAAACGTATCCGGGGGCTTCTTTAACAAATGGTTTGATCATGAGGAAAATGTTCGTCTCATGGACTTCGTGTCTTATGATAACTACCCTGTATGGGGAGGGCTAGACGAACCGATTTCCCCGGCAGCGATTGCGATGAGCCATGATTTTAACCGCGGATTGCTTGGGAGAAACTATTGGATTGTTGAAGAACTTATGGGAGCGCAAGGGCATGAGATGATTGGATATTTACCGCGGCCGAATCAAGCAAAAATGTGGTCGTATCAGGCGTTCGCCCACGGATGTACGAATATGTTATATTTTAGTTGGCGTGGTATGGATCGAGGAGCAGAGCAATTTTGTTATGGGATTGTAGATCATAGTAATATACGAGGAAGAAAATATAAAGAAGTGCAATCTGTTTTTTCACATGTTCCGACATTTGAACATGTGTTACAATCCCCTATTCAAGCAGATATAGCTGTCTTATATGATTACGACAATATTTGGTCGTGGCGTTTTCAGCCACAAAGCAAGGCGTTTGATTTTACAACGGAACTTCTTCGGTTGTATGAGCCGTTTTATCGTTTAAATGCGAACATTGACGTTATTCCTGTGTCGCGTGATTTTTCAACATATAAAGTACTCCTCGTCCCAGTGTTACAAATTATCGATGAAACGTTGGCCGAAAAATTGAAAACGTTTGCCCGATGCGGTGGGACGGTTATATTTTCTTTTCGTACGGGATTGAAAAATAAACAAAACAACATCCACTTTAAACATATATTACCTGCATATGTGAGCGACCTTGTCGGTGCGCATATTCACGAAGTGGAGTCGCTTGCTTATCGTCGTGTTCCGATCGTTGGTGAAGGACGATGGAAAGATCGAAAAGCGATGTGTTCCGTTTGGCGTGATTTGCTTGAGCCAACAACGGCTACTGTGTTATATCGATATGATGACCCGTTTTATCCGCTCGCCGCGATAACTGAAAATGAATATGGTGATGGGAACGTTTATTATATTGGTGGGGGCATAGATGACGATGTGCTGAATGACCTTGCAAAGGAAATTGTGCAAAAACATCACATATGGCATGTAGAAAGTGACGAAGGTGTCGAAGTGTATCGACGTGTATGTGATGATGGTGAGTACATGTTTATCTTAAACCATACAGATCAAGAAAAACGGTTTCACCATTTGACCCTCAAACCGTATGATAGTCAAATCGTTAAAATTTAGCATAAATAAAGGGGTTGCATCAATGGCTACATTGAAAGAAATCGCAGAGAAGGCAGGGGTGTCCGTTGCCACTGTATCGCGTGTATTAAATTATGATATGACGTTATCTGTATCGGACGAAACGAGAAAACGCATTTTTGAAATTGCGCAAGAGCTTAACTATAAAACGCCGAGGGAACGCAACCAGCTGCATGCCAAAGATCGACTTCGCTTTGGTGTTGTGAACTGGTACTCGGAATCTCAAGAGCTTGACGACCCATATTATATGGCGATCCGACTTGGTGTCGAAAAGGAATGTTTTCGACGTCAAATCGAGTTAGTTAAGTTATTTAAGAAAGACGGTTCGTACGAATCAGAGTGGTTAACGGGGTTGGACGGAATTATTGCGGTTGGGAAATTTGGAAAACAACATATTCATCTCTTTACATCGGTGACGAACCATCTTGTATTTGTCGACTATTCACCTGATGAAGATCGCTTTGATTCTGTCGTTGTTGATTTTCGAAAAGCAACAGCTCGCGTTCTTCAATATTTAATTGATCTCGGCCATAAACATATCGGCTACATCGGAGGGCGCGAATATGTTGATGACGGTCAACTCATTCAAGATGAGCGCGAACGCACATTTTATGAATATTTATATTTGCGTGGTATGTTCATCCCAGAATATGTATTAACGGGACGCTTTATTGCAGAAGATGGATATATGTTAATGAAACAAGCACTCCAGCTCCCAAATCGCCCAACCGCGTTCTTTATCGCCAGCGATTCGATGGCGATCGGGGCGTTGCGAGCGCTTCATGAAGCTGGAGTTGATGTACCAAATGAAGTGGCTATCGTAGGCTTTAACGACATTCCAACATCGAAGTTTGTCCAGCCACCGTTATCGACTGTGCAAGTTTATACGGAATTTATGGGCGAGACGGCTGTTGAATTGCTTGTCGAACAAATTCAAACGAAAAGAGAAATACCGAAAAAAATTGTTGTTCCAACAAAACTTGTTGTGAGGGAAAGTAGTTGTATCTACACAGTAAAGAAATAGCTTCCGCTTTGGCGAAGGCTATTTCTTTTACTGCGAGAATTTATTTAGTTTGTTTATTGAACAAACTAAATAAATATTGATATAATAAAAGGTAAAGAATGTTGTTTCTTCCGTTTTATACTTAATTGAAGAAAGGGTGAGAAAGCCATTGAAGAGGGTTGGATGGGGGATTTTGAGTACAGCACGTATTGCAAGGGAGACGATGATCCCGGCCATTCAAAGGGCAGGGAATGCCAAGATCGTAGCAATTGCAAGTAGCAATGAGCAAGTCCAGCACGTTGCACAACAGTTTCATATTCCGAAAGTATACGATACTTATGAGGCATTGCTCGTTGATCCGGAGGTTGAGGTAGTATATATTCCATTACCTAACCACTTGCACATGGAATGGGCGATTAAAGCAGCAGAGCATAAGAAACACGTCCTTTGTGAAAAACCAGCTGCCTTATGTGAAGAGGATGTTCGAAAAGTAGTGAAAGCTTGTCGAGAAAACGGTGTAATCTGGATGGAAGCGTTTATGTACCAGTTTCATCCACAACACAGACGGGTAAAAGAAATGATTGCTTCAGGAGAAATTGGAGAGGTAAAAAGTATACGATCAAGCTTTTCTTTCTATCTTGCTGAGCGGGAAAATAACATTCGCATGAATGAAACATTTGGTGGCGGAAGTTTACTAGACGTGGGATGTTATTGTATTCATTCTATTCGATTTTTGTTACAAGCGGAGCCGGTTGTACTATCTGTTTGTTCCACTTATGATGATCAATATGGTGTAGACACACTTACAAGTGGGTGGCTCCAAATGAATAACGGTGTTCACGCCTCATTCGACTGTAGTTTTAATATGTTCCCTCGCAATGAGTACGAAATTATTGGCACAAAGGGGAAATTAGTTGTCCCGAGAGCCTATCGGCCGGACATACAACAAGGTGACGGTCTAATTATCATTCAAACGGATGAAGGAATAGTGAAGGAGGAAATTGTCAAAGGCGATCAATATCGTTTACAAGTGGAGCATTTTTCACAATGTGTCATTGATCGAACGAAGCCAAGCTACTCAGATGACGAAATCATTCAACAAGCTAAAGTGCTCGATGTATGCCGCCTTTCAGCGAAAACAGGGAAGGTAATCGAATTAGTTGAAACAAGGAAGGAAGAGGGAGACAAATGAGGATCGTACAGGAGAAGCGAACAGAAGTGGATGGTCAACCGATTTTTTCATTTACACTTACGAATGATCACGGAATGGAAGTTGCTTGCTTAAACTACGGTTGTATCATTACAAGTATACTCGCCCCTGATAAAAATAGAAAATATGAAAATGTTGTTTTAGCGTTTGATGACTTTTCTTCGTATTTGACAAACCGTCCGTATTTAGGAGCTGTCATCGGAAGGGTAGCGGGAAGAATAAAAAATAGTTGTTTTGAGTTAAATGGAAAAACGTATAGGTTATATGCAAATGAAAATGGAAACCATCTGCACGGTGGGGAGAAAGGGTTTCATCACGTCATTTGGCAAGCAACAGGGTTTTCGAAAAAAGAAGAAGTTGGTGTCCGTTTTTCGCATCGAAGTGTTGATGGAGAAGAAGGATATCCTGGGAACGTCGATGTGCAAGTCACATATACATTAAACAATAAAAACGAACTAATTATTTCTTATCAAGCTATTTCTGATCAAGATACGCCGTTTACATTAACGAATCATACGTATTTTAATTTGAGCGGTAACGTAAAAAAAGATGTTTTGCAACACGAATTAAAAATGAAAAGTGACCGTTTTTTACCGTTAGATCATGATTTTATACCGACTGGGGAAATAAAAGATGTGACGGGTACACCTTTTGATTTACGCCAAGGGAAAACGTTAAAAGAAGCAATTGAGTCAACCGATCCACAAATTCGTTTAGTCGGACAAGGATATGACCATCCATTTATGTTAAATGCTCATCATGATGAAGAAATTGTCTTATTTGACCGTGAAAGTGGGCGAACATTAGTAGTTGAAACGGATGAAGTTGGTGTCGTCGTATATACTGGGAACCAAATTCCTCACGGTGAAAAAATGAATGGCGTACCATCCCGAAAGTATTTAGGTATTTGTTTAGAGACTCAAGCGTTGCCAGATGCGGTACATCATCCTTATTTTCCGTCTTGTATATTGCGAGCAGGACAATTATATTCATCGATAACAAAATATACGTTTTATGTACAGGAGGCGAATAATAGATGAACTACCGACGCTTAGGGGATACCGAAATGGAAGTAAGTGAAATAAGTTTTGGCACATGGGCAATCGGCGGATCTTGGGGACAGACGAATGATACAGACGCATTAAAAGGACTACAACATGCAATTGATGCGGGTGTTAATTTTTTTGATACTGCAGATGTGTACGGAGATGGTCATAGTGAAGAGCTTTTAGCCAAAGCAACAAAAGGAAAAGAAGATGATATTTATATTGCCACAAAATTTTGTCGGGCTGGGGATATTTACGATTTCCGCACGTATTCGGAAGAAAAAGTGCGGGAATACTGCGAAGGAAGTTTAAAGCGTTTACAAAGAGAACGGATTGATTTATATCAAATCCATTGCCCGCCATTTGAAATATTGAAGGACGGTCAAGTATTTGAAGTGTTAGATAAACTGAAACAAGAAGGTAAAATTCGTTACTATGGTGTGAGTGTTGAGACGGTGGAAGAAGGGCTGTTTTGTTTAACAAACCCAAACGTGAAAGCATTGCAAGTCATCTTGAATATTTTCCGACAAAAACCGTTAGAGAGACTACTTCCACAAGCGAAAGCTCAGGGAGTAGGAATTTTAGCTCGATTGCCTCTTGCAAGCGGGTTATTAACAGGAAAATTCAAGAAAAATACGGTATTTGCAGAGAATGATCATCGTTATTTTAATCGTGATGGTAGTCATTTTAATGTTGGTGAGACGTTTGCTGGGCTTGAGTTTCAAAAAGGTGTGGAACTCAGTGAACAATTGAAATGGATTGCGAATGGAAGAGGGAATATGACAAGAGCTGCATTGCGTTGGATTTTGGATCACGATGAAGTAACATGTGTCATTCCAGGTTTCAAAACGGCAGATCAAGTAGAAGACAACTTAAAGGCATTGACTGTTCCATCTTTTAGCCAAGAAGAAAAAGAAAAAATAAAAGCTTTTTATAAGCAGCAAGTCCATCCATTCATCAGGGGCGCGTATTGAAATAAAAAGAGGCATCCAAGAAAATTGGGTGCCTTTTAGATTCTTTTAGATTTTTAGAGAAATACTTCTACCTTCTCGCCTTTTTTTAAAAATTCTTCAATAGCAAAAAAGGAAATGCCTAATGCCGTTGAATAAATAGACAGCTTAGAAAATTCAATGACGACATGTGTGCGATGATACGGTAATGTTCGTTGGTTAATGATTTTTTTGATTGATGGCTCGATCCAAGGTTTTGCCATCGATAAACGATTACCAATAACGATTTGTTCCGGATTAAACGTATTAATTAAATTATTGATACCAATGCCTAAATAGTGACCAATGTGCTCAAATAAACGTAGAACGTCCCCATTCTTGCTTTCAGCCAGTTGTAGTAACATTTCAAGGGATGTTTCATTATTCATAGTCACCCTTGCCTTTTCTAACAGTGCCTGTTCGGACGCATATAGCTCCCAACATCCAATATTTCCACAACGGCATTGCAGTCCGTTAACTTCGATCGTCATATGCCCGCTCTCTCCAGAAAAGCCGTTTGTCCCCCGATATAATTCACCGTTCAAGATGAGACCAACACCGATTCCCATGCCCGCACTAATATAGATGACATTGTTATAATTTTCTCCAGATCCTTTTCGCTTTTCACCGTATGCCCCAGCGTTCGCCTCGTTATCGATGATTACAGGCACGTGGAAAGCTTCCTCGATGTCTTGTTTCAAAGGTATATTTACCCATTCTAAATTTGGTGCAAACAATAGTTTCCCTTCTTTATCGACAACCCCAGGGACACCAATCCCAATCCCGATGAGACCGTAGCGACTTCTTGGCATTTGTTCCAATAAATCAGTAATCGTCTCTTTAATAAGTGTGAGGACAGTTGGATAATCTTTGTAATAAAATGTCGCCTTCTTTTCTTGGATAATATTCCCTTGTAAATCAGTCAATATCCCTATAATGTAATGAACGCCTAAATCAATTCCAATTGCATATCCTGCTTTCTCATTGAACAATAACAGAACAGGACGACGACCGCCACTTGATTCACCTTGTCCGATTTCATATACGAGTTCTTCATCCATTAATTCTTTTACGAGAGAAGATACGGTACCTTTATTTAGCCCTGAGCGTTGTGCGACATCCGCCCGAGATAACGGTCCTTGGCTTTTCACCATATCGAGAACAAGCGCCTTATTAATTTTCTTTATTAAATGTGGATTTCCAGTTATTTTTGTCAAGTTCATCACCCTGTTTATCAATGTATCATAATTGTATGAAAAATTCTAGTTGTCTTTGTTTGTTTTATAGACAAACAAAATAAAGGAAATTATAATGTAAGGCAAGAAGAGAGAAAGCATCTTCACATTTTGAGAGATTTTGTTTATTGTGAACATATGTTTTATTGCTATGGAAAGACAGGTGGGATTGAATGACCTTCATTCGTTTTAAGCAGAAAATCGCACGCTTCAACACGTTACGAAATCAAATTTTAACGATTTACATTTTTGTTATGACACTTGTGTTATTGTTTGTTGGAATTATTACATTTCATATTGTTTCATCGTTATTAAAGAAAAATGCTGAGGAACAAATACAACAAACCATTATCCAAGTGAATGGAAGATTAGAATCTTTGTATAAACAATTAAATTCATTGACCGCCCAAATTGTCAACGATATGTATGTTCAGCGTGCGTTTTCTAAGGAGATACAAGGCGAGCGCTTGATGTTTGAAGAGAGACAATATTTAATGCAGGTTGTAAACTCGTATCAAACGTATTTTGATGGAGTTCAATCGTTTGAATTGTACACAAACGATTATAAACGAGTATTTCCGCTTAATGAAATGAATTTAGTAGAACGTGTTGGTTCTCAATGGGTTGAGGAAATAAAAAAACAACGTGGAAAGATGATTTGGATTGGAAAAGATCCGACTTCTTCCCGGTTTTTCGTCGTAGCTCGTCAAGTTCGACTGACGGATCATTCCTTTTCACCAGGAGGCTATTTATTAGTTCGGATCCATAGCGATTACTTTCAATTGGACGACCTTTCTGATCAAAAAGTGGAAAATCCAAGTTACACAGTAGTGATCGATGAGCATAATCAAAAAATATCTTCTAACCTACCGTCACACCTCACGTCTATTCTCGATGGAGGTGGAAAAGAAGAAAAAGATTACATGGTCGTTAAACAAGCATCGCCCCTTACAAAATGGAAAGTAATCATTGTGACCCCTTTAGAATCGCTTATAAAAGGCACTGATATTTTAAAAAATGCGATCATTCTTTCGGGGGCTCTTGGTTTTGTCATTTTTTTTATTTTTTCCTTTTTTCTATCTACGATCGTTGCACAACCCATTTTAAAGTTAACGAAAATTATGCAGCGCGGAAGAAACGGGAAGTTAAAATTAAGCCCCCCGATTTCATCTACTATCGAAATTGATGAGCTAATAGAGACTTACAACTCTTTGGTAAATGACATTAACCATTTAATACAAGTTGTTTACGAAAAAGAGCTAATTCGAAGCCAAGCCGAATTAAAAGCTTTGCAAGCACAAATTAACCCGCACTTTCTCTTTAATACACTTGATACGCTATATTGGTCGCTCATTGAAAAAAACGAGGAAGAGTTAGCGAAATTTGTATTAAATATGGCTGAACTGTTTCGCTATACAATTAGCCATTCGACTCAAGACGAGTGGGTCACAATTCGTGAAGAGATGGAGCATATTCAACGTTATATGGAAGTGATGAAAGCAAGGTGGGGAGAACGATTTGTTTGGAAAATAGATGTTTCAAATCATTGCTTACATGTTCATATTCCGAAATTGCTCATCCAGCCCCTTGTTGAAAATGCGGTGTTACATGGAATTGGAAACAAAACAGGGATAGGAACCGTTTGGATCATTATTAAAGAATGTGTAGACGGAAAGGAACTTCTTGTTCAAGTCAAAGATGACGGTAATGGAATGGATGAAAAACAATTACATCTATTAAAAGAAAAGTTAGGAAAGAGAACAATTTCTTCGATGAAGGGGAGTGGGATCGCACTAATGAATGTAAATCGACGGCTACAACTTTACTACGGTGAGGATCGAGAGTTACGTATAGAGAGCGAAGCAGGGAAGGGAACGTGCGTATCATTTCAAATTCCTAAAAGTAGGTGAAGCTTCGTGAAAGATGTAAGAACGATTTTAATTGTTGACGATGAGCCAAGGGCGCGCGAAGGAATGAAAAAAGTTTTGGATCTATGGTCTATGGGGAAATACGAAATTATATGTGCAGGTAGTGGTGAAGAGGCGATTACTATTTTGCAAAGAAAAAAAGTGCATGTGTTATTAACGGATATCCGAATGCCGCAGATTACAGGCTTAAAGCTCATTCGAACATTAAAAGAACAAAAGGATGCACCTGTCGTCATTATCATTTCCGCTTATTCCGAGTTTGCGTACGCTCAGGAAGCTATTTCGTTAGGGGTTGTCAACTATTTGCTTAAACCGGTAGATAAAGATAAACTCATTGAAGCAGTGCAACAAGCACTTGCTATATCGGAAAGTCGGGAAAAAGCAAAAAAGATTGAACAAATTATAGATCATCACATTATAGGAGTACAGGAGGAGAAACTTTCTTCGCCAGTTAAAAATGCAATTCAGTTTATTCATGAAAATCTTCATAAACATGTCAGTCTAACTGATGTAGCTAAGCAAGTGTATTTGAATCCGAGCTACTTTAGCGCTCTATTTAAACAAGAGACGAAGATGACATTTAGCGAATATGTAACGAGATGTCGATTGCAAAGAGCTAAAAATTTACTGGTGAATACGAACTTGTCGATTGCCGAAATAAGTGAGATGACAGGATATCAGACAACAAAGTACTTTATTAAGATATTCAAAGAATTTGAAGGAATTACCCCATATCGTTTTCGGAAAGAGTACCTAAAGAAAATGGAATTTTAAATGATAAGCGTTACCTTACCGATAGGAATTGATCGTGCTACATTAAAAATAAGAAAACGAAAGGGGGATTTTGAAAATGATAAAGAAAGCGCATACAATAGTGTGGATGGTAATTTTTATGCTTGTATTAGCAGGGTGTTCGGAAAAAACGACCGAAAAAGGCTCGACGGAGAAAGGGGATGAGAAGATAACACTTACTTTCATGCACCTTTGGCCAGCGGGAAGCTCTAAACAGCATAATATGATCGTAAATGAAATTATTAAAGAGTTTGAAGAGCAAAATCCAAATGTAAAAGTAAAACAAGAAATTTTGGAAAACGAACAGTATAAAAACAAATTAAAAGTGTTAGGGGCTTCAAACGAACTTCCTGATATTGGGATGACGTGGGCTGCAGGGTTTCTAGAGCCTTATGCAAAAGGAGGACTCTTTGCTCCTCTAGACGATTTGTTGGATGGTGGGTTACGTAACAACTTTGTATCAGGAACGACAGAGCCTTATGCATTAGATGGAAAAACATATGCTCTTCCTTTAGAGTTAAACATCACACCTATTTACTATAACAAAGGGATTTTTGAAAAATACAATTTAGAAGCTCCTAAAACGTATGAAGAGTTTAAGCGTGTTGTGCAAGTACTTGTAGATAACGGAGTTGCACCAATTGCTTTAGGAAATAAAGATCGTTGGACAGGATCAATGTGGTATATGTATTTAGCTGATCGTATTGGCGGGGCAGATACGTTAAAAAATGCGATCAATGGAAGCGGTACATTTGAAGATCCGAGTTTAGTACAAGCAGCTGAAGAAATTCAACAATTAGTCAAAATGAAAGCATTTATTAAAGGATTTAACGGCTTATCGAATGATGAGGCAAAAGCAGAATTTACAAATGAAAAGGCTGCGATGTATTTGATGGGAACATGGGATTTGCCACAATTTACAACGAATGAAGATGTTCCAAAAGAATTCAGAGAAAAAGTAGGATTTTTTAAATTCCCAACTGTTGAAGGTGGAAAAGGGAATATCGATAGTTGGGTTGGTGGACCAGGAGTAGGCCTATTTGTTTCTGAAAATTCAAAGCATAAAGAAGAAGCGAAACAATTTGTGAAATTCTTTGTTGAAAAATGGGGAGAACGTTCTGTAACAAGAGCGGGCGTGATTCCAGCAACGAAAGTGAATACTGAGAACGTCGATTTGCCACAAATGTACATTGACGTGTTAAATGAATTAGCGAACGCAAGCAATATTACATTGTTTGCTGATGTGCAAATGAATCCAGAAGCTGCCCAAACGCACTTAAATTTAATTCAGTCACTGTTTGGCGAGAGTATAACACCAGAGCAATTCGCAAAACAACATCAAGAGGTGCTCTCTAGCACACGCTAGATATGTAGAACAGAAAAAGGACATATTGCTACAATATGTCCTTTTTCCTCAAAAGGATGAGGAGGAAATAAAATATGGACAAGGTAATGTCTGATAAACGAGTCATTGCATTATACGTGCTACCCGCTTTATTGCTCATTGTGATACTAGTTTATATCCCAATCATTATGACAGGATACTATAGCTTGATGAAATGGGATGGAATAGGAGAGAGAACGTTTATTGCGTTAGACAACTATAGACAACTGTTAAAAGACAATATGTTTTGGAAAAGTGTGTATCACTCGTTTCTACTAGCTGTTTTTTCTGTTTTCAGTCTCGGTGGCTATTTAGTTGTTTCTCTCATTCTTGCTGGGAAAGTAAAAGGAGCGAATATACTTCGGAAAATTTATTTAATCCCGATGTTGCTTTCTTCAGTAGCTATTGCTCAGCTATGGTTACGAATTTATCATCCTTCCAATGGGATGCTGAATCAACTTCTCTCATTCTTAGGAGTGGAGGATACGCCTAACTGGCTCGCTGATCCTTCGATTGTGCTGTACTCTGTTTTTATTCCTATTATTTGGCAATATGCGGGGTTCTATATACTAATTTACTATGCTGCTTTGAAAAATATCCCGTCATCTATCATTGAGGCAGCTATTATTGATGGGGCTAATCCGTGGCAATTGGCATATAAAATTAAATTGCCGCTCATTGCTGGCGTGATTAAAGTAACAGTCGTATTAGCTGTGGTCGGTTCTTTAAAATATTTTGATTTAATTTATGTAATGACTGGTGGTGGACCAGACGGGGCGAGTGAAGTGATTGCCTCTTACATGTATCAAAAAGCATTTCGTAGCTTCAATTTCGGATACGGAAGTGCCATTGCTTTTTCTCTGTTAATTCTTTGTATTGCTGCTACATGGTTAATTCGAAAGTTAACGCATACAGAAGAAGAAGTTCAATACTAACGTTGTAAGAGGTGCTCATACGATGAAAAGAACGATTATATATGCAAAAAAAGCTGGTATGTTTCTATTTTATATGGTGTTATTCGCAGTTGCCGGTCTACAAATCCTCCCCCTTATCTGGCTGTTATTTTTCTCTTTGAAAAATAATCATGAAGTATTTAATACCCCTCTTTTCTCTTTACCTTCTCCTCCACGTTGGGAAAATTATGTGAAGGTATGGGTTGAAGGGGATATTGGTCGCTATTTCTTTAATAGTTTATGGATTACTACCGTATCGGTTGTTTTTACCGTATTGTTAGCTAGTTTCGTGACGTTTGCAATCACACGAATGAATTGGAAATTAAAACATGTTGTGCTTGGGTTGTTCATGGTCGGATTAATGATTCCGATCCATTCGACTCTCATTCCTCTGTTTAACTTTTTTATGAAAGTAAAGTTGATTGATCACCCGATGTCAATTGTTTTAACAAATATTGGTTTTAATTTACCGATTACAATTATGATTTTGTTAGGTTTTTATAATGCGTTACCGCGAGAACTAGAGGAATCTGCTATCATGGATGGCTGTTCTGTTCATCGAATGTTTTTCCAAGTCATTTTGCCGATGACTTCTCCAGTAATTGTCACAACAACGATTATTAATATGATTTACAATTGGAATGAGTTTGTATTTGTAAATACCTTCATCAATTCAGATGAATATAAAACGCTCACAGTCGGAATACAAAATTTCATTGGACAGTATACAACAGATTGGGGAGCAATTGGAGCAACTTTAATGATTAGCGTTTTACCAGTTTTAATTCTTTTCTTTTTCTTGAGTAATAAGATCATGGAAGGGATTACTGCTGGAGCTATTAAAGGATAAGAAAGGGGTAATAATAATATGCCGACGAACATGTTTTTTAACGCCCATCATTCACCTGTTGGAGCGTTTGCGAGTTTTACATTAGGTTTCCCGGGTAAAAGCGGGGGTTTTGATCTTGAGCTTGCCCGTCCCCCAAAACAAAATATATTTATAGGTGTACAGTCATTAAATGAACCAGGTATATATGATGTGTTGCCATTTTTAGAAATAGCGAATGAAGATGAAAGTAAGAGGTATGATATTGAAAACCCTGATCCGAGTCCGGAAAAACCAAAAATTTTGTTTCCGATCGCGAAGGATCAAATTGAAAGAGAGTTCCATGTTGGAACGGATACATGGAAAGCAAAAGATTTGACAATTACTATTTATTCTCCAGTTAAGTCGGTGCCCGATCCGGAAAAAGCGAATGATGAAGAGTTAAAATTGGCGATAGTTCCAGCTATTATTGCTGAGATAACGATTGACAATACAAAAGGAACAGGAACAAGACGTGCTTTTTTTGGATTTGAGGGGAACGATCCGTATACATCCATGCGGCGAATCGATGATACGTGTCCTGGAATTCGCGGTGTCGGACAAGGACGAATCGTTAGTATCGCTACCAATCATGACGATGTGCGTTCGGCGCTACATTTCAGCATGGAAGATATTTTGACAACACCGTTCGAAGAAAACTGGACATTTGGTCTTGGAAAAGTCGGTGCACTTATCATGGATGTTCCACCAGGGAAGAAGAAAACATATCAATTCGCAATTTGCTTTTATCGGGGTGGCTATGTTACGGCAGGAATGGATGCTTCTTACCTTTATACTCGTTTCTTCAAAAACATTGAAGAAGTCGCCCTTTATGCGTTAGAGCATGTAGAAGTGTTAAAGGAACAATCATTCCACTCTAACGCGTTCATCGAGAAACAATGGTTGTCCGATGACCAAAAGTTTATGATGGCTCATGCAATACGCAGTTACTATGGTAATACGCAGCTACTAGAATGTGAGGGAAAACCTATTTGGGTTGCTAATGAAGGCGAGTACCGAATGATGAACACGTTTGATCTCACTGTCGATCAGCTATTTTTTGAATTAAAGATGAATCCATGGACTGTAAGAAATGTATTGGATTTATACGTCGAGCGCTATAGTTATGAAGATTGTGTTCGTTTTCCTGGTGAAGAGTTAGAGTACCCAGGTGGTATCAGTTTTACTCACGATATGGGAGTAGCAAACACATTTTCTCGTCCACATTATTCGTCGTATGAATTGTATGGGATTAGCGGGTGTTTTTCTCATATGACACACGAACAACTCGTCAACTGGGTGCTTTGTGCTGCAGTATACATTCGACAAACAGGAGATTTGACGTGGCGCGATAAACATCTGTCGGTTTTGGAGAAATGTCTCGAAAGTATGGTTCATCGAGATCATCCGGATCCTGAAAAGCGAAATGGAATTATGGGGCTCGATAGTAACCGCACGATGGGTGGGGCAGAGATTACGACATATGATAGTCTCGATGTATCGCTTGGCCAAGCACGTAACAACTTATATTTAGCTGGAAAGTGTTGGGCGGCTTATGTTGCATTAGAAAAGCTGTTTAAGGATGTTGGCAACGGGCAATTGGCTATGCTAGCTGGAAAGCAAGCCGAAAGATGTGCTGCAACAATTATAAGCTATGTCACAGATGAGGGATATATTCCGGCAATAATGGGTGAAGGGAATGATTCAAAAATCATTCCGGCGATTGAAGGACTTGTATTCCCTTACTTTACGAATAACCATGAAGCATTGGATGAAAATGGGCGTTTTAAATCATATATTCAAGCATTGAAAACACACTTGAACTATGTGCTACAGGAAGGAGTTTGTCTATTTTCAGATGGAGGATGGAAAATTTCCTCTACAAGTAACAACTCATGGTTAAGTAAAATTTATTTATGCCAATTCGTTGCTCGCCATCTTCTAGGCTTGGAGTGGAACGAACAAGGAAAACGCGCCGACGAGGCTCATGTCTCATGGCTTACCCATCCAGAGCTTTCGATCTGGAGTTGGAGCGATCAAATTATTTCTGGTGAGATTAGTGGGAGTAAATACTATCCGCGCGGTGTGACGAGCATTTTATGGTTAGAAGAGGGGAACGAATTCCCCCCTTCTCGGGGGATGAAAAGTCTCTCTGAATCGGTGGAATGATTAATTCAAGGAGGGGCATTCGGGATGATTGAGAAAGTTGAAACTTCTCGTAAAATGGTTGCGGTAACATTCGATGACGGCCCAAACCCGATCTATACGCCACGCATATTAGATTTATTTAAGAACGTTTCGGGAAAGGCGACATTTTTTATGATTGGTGAACATATGGCCATGTATCCTGAGATCGTCGAGGAGGTTGTTGTTCTTGGGCATGAGATTGGAAATCATACGTACTCACATCCCGACTTGACATTAATAAATCGTCATGAATGTTTGCACGAAATTCAATATGCTGATAAAATCATCGAAAATTTTACAGGAAGAAAACCTAAGGTGTTTCGGCCACCATATTTTCGTTACAATGAGGATATAGAACTTATTGTTAGTCGTTTCAAATATCAGACGATTGGAGCGGTGAATGTAGATGCATTAGATTGGGAACAGCCCGGTCGAGACCATATTATCACTAAGACGCGCGAGCGTATAAACAATGGGGTGATTTTGCTTTTCCATGATGGTTTTGGGGATCGTTCTCAAACAGTTGAGGCAGTTGAAGTGCTTATCGAGGAGCTATTTATACAAGGATATGAGTTTGTCACTGTTAGTGATTTGTTGCAATCGGAAAAAGAATTGTATAAAAATGATGACGTTTAAGAAAGGAAAGAAAACTTCGTATGTAATAATAGGGGGATAAATCCCCCTATTATTGTATGATGATGTTAGTTACAAAGTTTAGATAGGACGGATGCGTAATGAACTTTGGTGCTTTATATACATACACTTTAAAGTGACAACTTCTGTATGAACACCTTTTTACATGG
>NZ_DAITON010000028.1:0-3780 GCF_036834105.1 Anoxybacillus sp.
GTGAAAGCGGCCGATATGCGATCGCGATCGTCCGCAACGCTTCCGATGCAAGCATATTGACCGTTTGTTGTACCGTTTTCCGTTCCTGCTCGTGAAGCGGTTTCGCTTCATTGTTGATATATATGAATCGGCAACGTTCAAGCAACATATCAGGGGCGCCTTTTGTAACGATCCAGCGTCGATTCGCGCGATCTTTCACGATGACTGTCATCATTTTGCGCGTCGAGTCAAACGGAAATTCATGTTCGACTGTAAATTCGTGAGCGATTTTTTCTTTCGTCCATCCAGCTTTCGCCGCGGAGACGACGAGCGCGCCTTCTGTCGGATCGCCATCGATCATATACGTTTTTCCTTTTTTCTTTATTTCCGCATGATTGCATAGGGCGCCGAACAACAATAATTGTTGAAGCTGCTTATCAGGCTTTTCCTCTTTTCCGTTATAAAAAAAACGTCCTTTCGGTTCATACCCCGTCCCGCTGACCGTCCATAATCGATTGTTTGTCCATACACGCGTCACCGTCATTTGATTTTCGGTCATCGTTCCTGTTTTATCGGAACAAATGACAGATGCGCATCCGAGCG
Organism: Anoxybacillus sp.; assembly: GCF_036834105.1. NCBI lineage: Bacteria > Bacillati > Bacillota > Bacilli > Caryophanales > Anoxybacillaceae > Anoxybacillus > Anoxybacillus sp. Next base: position 583 of record NZ_DAITON010000028.1, read on the forward strand.
TCTCGACAGCAGGAAGCTTGCGCACGATGGCATTTCGCTTCATCATTCGCTGCACGCCGAGCGCGAGCACGACGGTAACGATAGCTGGCAACCCTTCTGGAATGGCGGCAACCGCAAGCGATACACCGGCTAAAAACATGTCATATAACGCATGTCCTTGCCAAACGCCGAGCACGACGACGAGCGCCGTAAGAGTTAAAGCGATCACGATTAAAATTTTTCCTAGCTGTTCGAGCTTCCGCTGCAATGGTGTCACCATCGTCGGTGCTGACTGCAATAAGTGAGCGATTTGTCCCATCGCCGTATTCATTCCCGTTCCGACAACGATGCCGACGCCGCTCCCTTTCGTCACGAGCGTGCCCATAAACGCCATGTTTGTGCGGTCGCCTAGCGCCACGTCTTGCGCAAGTGGAGCCGTTTGTTTTTCCACAGGAAGCGACTCGCCCGTCAATGACGATTCTTCAATATATAGTCCTTTTGCCTCAATGATGCGCACGTCCGCTCCGATTCGATCGCCGCTTGTAAATTTTACAATGTCGCCAACAACAAGCTGAGCGGACGGCACTTTTTTCCACTCCCCATCACGCAAAACGAACGATTCCGGGGCAGATAGCTTTTTTAATGCCTCGAGCGATTTTTCTGCCCGCCGTTCTTGTACAAATCCTAAACACGCATTCATGATGACGATCGCTACGATCGCGATCGCATCAATATACTCTCCTAGCATAGCTGAAATGGCTGTTGCCGCCAACAAAACGAGCACCATAAAATCTTGAAACTGTCCAATAAATTGTTTTAGCGCGGATGGTTTTTTTTCCACTGCCAACTCATTTGCGCCAAACTGTTTGAACCGTTTTTTCGCTTCTTTTTCCGTTAATCCAGATGACATGTTTGTATCGGCTTGTTGTGCAACTTGTTCAATACGTAATCCGTGCCAGCTCATTTCTCTCCCCCTTCCGCTTGTCTTATCTATGACAGCTTATTCAAGCATGTACGAAAAAATGATATGGTATAATGAAAAGAAAAAAGAGAAAGGTGTTTCTTATGTCGTTTGACGGAGTATTTACATATGCCATGACAAAAGAATTACAGCGAACGCTTGTTGGCGGACGCATTTCGAAAATTTATCAGCCGTTTCCGTACGAACTATTGCTTCATATTCGCTCGCACGGAAGCAATTATAAATTGTTGTTATCTGCTCATCCGGCGTATGCGCGCATGCATATAACAAACGAAACGTACGACAACCCTCACGAGTCGCCGATGTTTTGTATGTTGTTGCGCAAACATATAGAAAGGGGAATCATTGAAGCGATTACGCAAGTCGATTTTGATCGCATCGTCATCATTCACGTAAAAACGAGAAACGAGCTCGGCGATGTTTGCACAAAACAGCTCATCGTCGAAATGATGGGCCGCCACAGCAACATCATTCTCGTCGATGCACAGACGAATACGATCATTGACAGCGTGAAACATCTTTCACCTGCGGTCAACCGTTACCGGACGGTTCTTCCAGGGGCGCCGTACATTTCGCCGCCGTCGCATGATAAAATAAATCCGCTTGAGGCGACAGGAGAAACGGTAGTAAAAAAAATCGATTTTCTTGCTGGAAAACTAGCTGATCAACTCGTCGCCACATTTATGGGCATCTCTCCGTTGTTTGCGCGCGAAGTCGTTCATCGAGCTGGACTAGCTAATCGAGCGACGTTGCCGAAAAGCTTTATGTCACTCATCGCAGAAGTGCGAAATGAAGCATTTACTCCGTGTATATATCGCGGGCAAAAAGAAATATTTTACGCTTTACCTCTTACGCATATGGATGGGGAAGTGCAGTCGTTTGCTACGTTAAGCGAGATGCTCGATCGCTTTTATTTCGGAAAGGCCGAACGCGACCGCGTCAAACAACAAGCACACGATTTAGAGCGGTTTGTCACAAATGAAAAGGCGAAAAATGAGAAAAAGCTGTTGAAATTAGAAAAAACGTTAGAGGAAGCAAAGCAGGCGGAACAATATCGGCTATATGGGGAATTGCTAACGGCACATCTTTATGCAGTTAAACGCGGAATGAATGAAGTGGAAGTCGTCAACTATTACGACGAAAATGGTGGAACGATCACTATTCCGCTCGATGAACAAAAAACGCCGTCCGAGAATGCACAAAGCTATTTTCAAAAATACCAAAAGGCAAAACATTCTTTTTCGATCGTCCAAGAACAAATCGAACGGACAAAAGAGGAAATTGCATATTTTGACACGATCCTTCAACAGCTCGAAACCGCCTCGCCAAAAGATATTGATGACATTCGCGACGAGCTAATTGAACAAGGCTATTTGCGCGCCAAAGCGACAAAACCGAAAAAACAAAAGCCGCGAACAATCGAGCTTGAGCGCTACGTATCAAGCGACGGCACCGACATTTTTGTCGGCAAAAATAATAAACAAAACGACTATTTGACGAACAAATTCGCAAGCAAAGACGACATTTGGCTTCATACGAAAGACATCCCAGGCTCCCACGTCGTCATTAAAAGCAAGCAGCCGTCTGAACAGACGATCATCGAAGCCGCTCATTTAGCCGCTTACTTCAGCAAAGCGCGCCATTCTAGTTCCGTTCCGGTCGACTATACGCGCGTCCGCTACGTCAAAAAACCGAGCGGCGCCAAACCGGGCTTTGTCATTTACGAAAACCAACAGACCGTTTACGTCACACCGGATGAGGAGTTAGTTGTGCGGATGAAAAACCCCGTCTAAATGTTAGGCAGGGTTCATATGTAATCAAAATTTTTTGTCATTTTTACGTTCTCTCTTTGTCGAATGATGGTATAATAGAAACGGAAAAGGAGGTGAGATGGGTGGAACAGTTGTTGCAGCGCATTTTTGATGAGCTTTCATTTTTGCGAGCAAACATGGCAACAAAGGACGACGTCGCCGCGTTAAAACATGACATTCGGGCGTTAGAAAGTCGCGTCAACCATATTGAACAAACGATGGCGACGAAAGATGATATCATCAGCATCGAGCAGCGCATGGCTACAAAAGATGATATCGCTGCTGTCAATAAGCGTATCGATCAAATCGAGCAAACGATGGCGACGAAAGATGATATCATCAGCATCGAGCAGCGCATGGCTACAAAAGATGATATCGCTGCTGTGAATAAGCGTATCGATCAAATCGAGCAAACGATGGCGACGA
>NZ_DAITON010000028.1:3880-20283 GCF_036834105.1 Anoxybacillus sp.
GATATCGCTGCTGTGAATAAGCGTATCGATCAAATCGAGCAAACGATGGCGACGAAAGATGATATTATCAGTATCGAGCAGCGCATGGCTACAAAAGACGATATCGCTGCTGTGAATAAGCGTATCGATCAAATCGAACAAACGATGGCGACGAAAGATGATGTGGCGCTTGTGCCAGCCATTCGTGAAATGGTTGGGCAGTTGATGGAACGAATGACTGTTGTAGAGTTGCATGTGCAAGAAATTCCAGCCATGAAACAGCAAATCGAACAGTTGTCGCAACAAATGGAAGAAGGGTTCGAGAAAATAGCGCATCAAGAAACGATTCTACAAGCACTATCACTCCGTTCGATTCAACAAGCAAACGATATCCACTACTTAAAAACAAACGCTGTTTCCACTAAGTGAACATAAGATGAAAAAGGGTGTCACTCGTTAGACACCCTTTTCTTTATGATTCTAACTGACTACGCCAACGATGCAACGTTGCTCGCTCCTCCTCGGTAATGATACCGAGCTCTAGCGCTACTTCCATGAGCGCATCGCAGTCAGTAACGGTATAGACGGGAACGCGTTCTTGTTCAAACGCGCGTTTTCCTTTTTCTAATCCGTATGTAAAAATGGCGACGACCCCAAGCACTTCGCATCCTGCTTCACGCAAGGCGCGCACAGCGTTTAATGAACTGCCTCCTGTAGAAATTAAATCTTCGACGACGACGACGTTTTGCCCTTTTTCTACTTTCCCTTCGATTTGTTTTCCTTTTCCATGTCCTTTCGCTTGACTGCGCACATAGCACATCGGCACATCGAGCCGTTCGCTCACCCATGCGGCATGAGGAATGCCTGCGGTCGCTGTTCCAGCAATGACGTGGACATGCGGGAAATGCGTACGAATGAGCGCTGTTAGCTCATCGGCAATCATCCGTCTTGTCGCTGGATAAGCTAGCGTCAGTCGGTTGTCGCAATATATGGGCGCTTGTATGCCTGAAGACCATGTAAACGGTTCGTTCGGGCTTAACGACACCGCACCGATTGAAAGAAGTTGTTTTGCGATTTGTTTTTTCATCATTGTTCACCATCCCATTCCCGTTTTAACCGCTCATACGCCTCATACGGATCGCGCGCTTTTGTAATGCTTCGTCCGACGACGATATAAGTTGTCCCGAGCTGTTTTGCTTCGTTTGGCGTTACGACGCGCACTTGATCGCCCTTTGCCTCGTTCGCAAAACGAATGCCGGGTGTGACGGTAATGAACGTTGGGCCAAAACGTGCGCGAAGAAGCGGCACTTCTTGTGCGGAACAAACGCCCCCGTCCAGCCCGCTATCATGTGCAAGCGAAGCGTAATGGAGCACTGTATCTTTCATCGTGCGATCAATTAACAGCTCATGAACAAGCATCTGTTCGCTTGTACTCGTCAGCTGTGTTACCGCAATGCAGCGTGGGCGCTTCATGCCGCTCGGCGTGCCTTCCTCTAATCCTTCTAACGCCGCGCGCATCATCGCGCTTCCCCCTGATGCATGGACGTTTACTAAATCAACGCCTAATTTTGCCAACCCTTTCATCGTTCGCCTAACTGTATTTGGGATATCATGAAGCTTTAAATCTAAAAAAATATAATGTCCACGCTGTTTTAGTTCGTCGATAATCGTCGGACCTTCTTGAAAGTATAGCTCCATGCCGACTTTAACAAACAACGACGTATCGGAAAATAACTGTAAAAACGACCGCACTTCTTCTTTTGCTGAAAAATCAAGCGCCACAATGAACGGTTGATCCATTGTTCCAACTCCTCCCCGTACATTCCGAAATGTGATCGACACCGAGTTCATCTAAAAGCGGCGGCAAGTCGCGAATAATGTTAGGACAGACGTACGGGTCGATAAAATTGGCTGTTCCGATCGCGACCGCACGCGCACCGGCATAAAAAAATTCAATGACATCTTCCGCCGTTTCAATTCCACCCATTCCGATAATCGGAATAGATACGGCTTGGCTAACTTCGTAAATCATCCGAATGGCGATCGGCTTAATCGCTGGGCCAGATAGCCCGCCTGTTCGATTCGCTAAAATCGGCTTCGCGGTTTTAACGTCAATACGCATACCTAACAACGTATTAATCATCGTCAACCCGTCAGCTCCAGCTTGCTCGATTGCTTTTGCCATGTGTACAATGTTTGTCACATTCGGCGATAGCTTCACGTATACAGGGACGTCAGACGCTTCTTTTACCGCTCGCGTCAGTTCGGCGGCAACTTCAGGAACGGTACCGAACGCAATGCCGCCCTTTTTCACGTTCGGGCATGAAATGTTTAACTCGAGCGCATGAACGTTTGGCGCTTTTGATATACGCTTCGCCACTTCTACATATTCTTCCATCGTTGAACCGGCAACGTTGGCGATAATGGGCACGTCGTATTGCGCTAACCACGGCAATTCTTCAGCTATTACTCGATCTACACCCGGATTTTGCAACCCGATCGCATTTAACATGCCGCTTGGCGTTTCTGCTACTCGTGGGGTTGGATTACCGAAGCGCGCCTCTAACGTCGTCGCTTTAATCATGATTGCGCCGAGCACGCTTAAATCATAATACGCCGCATACTCCCGTCCAAACCCGAAACATCCAGATGCCGGCATGATCGGATTTTTTAATGATAGTCCTGGAAGCTCTACTGCAAGCCGGTTCATAACAACACCTCCCCCGCTCGAAATACTGGTCCATCGCTGCACACTTTTTTATATGCCGTCTCGCTATGAGGTACGCGGCAAACGCAAGCGAAGCAAGCTCCGATGCCGCACCCCATTCGTTCCTCGAGCGACAAATATACTTGTTGATGCGGAAAGTCATTCGCAAGCGCCCGCAACATCGGCTTCGGTCCACAAGCATACAACACATCAAACGACAGATCATTTGCCCGAATGACATCGGTGACAAATCCTTTCATGCCATATGAACCATCGACTGTCGCAACGTACGTCTCGCCGAACGATGCAAATTTTTCATCATAAAACGCGACATGTTTCGTTTGAAAACCGAGCACGGTCGTGACGAAAACACCGTTTTGGCTAAGCTGTTTGGCGAGCTCAAACAACGGGGGAACACCGATGCCTCCTCCGACAAGCAAAGCGCGCTCTCCTCTTTTTGCCGCTGTTACCGGAAAACCGTTCCCGAGCGGACCGAGCACATCGACTGTTTCGCCACGTGCTTTTTTTGAAAGAAGCGTCGTTCCTGCGCCTTCTACACGGTAAATGATCGTGCACTCATTCGCCTTTTGATTGATGTCGCAAAGGCTGAGCGGACGCCGTAATAGCGGCGTCGCTCCCACCTTCATATGCACAAATTGTCCCGGTATATGCATATGTTGAACGAGCGAACCGGAAAGCACAAGCTCATAAATGCGATGGGCGATCGGGCGATTCGACACAACCGTCATCATGTCTTTCATACGCCCACCTTCTTTTCTGCCATCGCCGTTGTCGAAAACGTCATCGCTTCTAAGACGAGAAGCATCGCTTTCGCTGTATCGAGCGATGTCACGCACGGAATGCCGTTTTCTACTGCTTCGCGACGAATGCGGAAGCCGTCGCTTTCTGTTTCTTTTCCTTTCGTTAACGTATTGATGACGACTTGCGCCTCGCCTTGGCGAATGACGTCAAGAATGTTTGGTGAACCAGTATGAATTTTATTGACGACAGTTACTGGAATGTTCGCTTCCCTTAACGTTTGTGCTGTACCGTTTGTCGCAAGCAACTGGTAACCAATATGGTAAAAACGACGCGCGATATCGATCGCCTCTTCTTTATCTTTATCGGCAATAGTCAACAATACCGCCCCGTACGGACGAATATGAATACCCGAAGCGACGAGCCCTTTATACAACGCTTTCGCAAATGTGTCATCTTTTCCGATTACTTCGCCGGTCGATTTCATTTCTGGACCGAGCGAAATATCGACGTTGCGCAACTTCGCAAACGAAAAGACAGGTGCTTTTACATAGACGCCTTCGCTTTCTTCTTTTAATGCTGTACTGTAACCAAGTTCTTTTAACTTCGCCCCTAAAATGACTTTTGTTGCGATGTTTGCCATTTTCACGTTCGTAATTTTACTTAAAAATGGAACGGTGCGGCTCGACCGTGGATTCACTTCTAGTACGTACACCTCGCCGTCATACAACACAAACTGAATGTTCAACAGTCCGACGATGCCTAGCCCTTTCGCAAGCGCAATCGTATAGTCGACAATTTTTTGTTGAATGTCTTTTGATAACGTTTGTGGCGGATATACAGCAATCGAATCGCCAGAGTGGACGCCCGCGCGCTCAATATGTTCCATAATGCCCGGAATAAATACATCATCACCGTCTGAAATGGCATCGACTTCAATTTCTTTCCCGATTAAATAGCGGTCAATTAATACCGGATGTTGTGGATTGACTTTCACCGCATGTTCCATGTAATGAAGGAGCTCTTCCTCTTTATATACAATTTCCATCGCCCGACCGCCAAGCACGTACGATGGACGCACGAGAACCGGATAACCGATATGTTGGGCAATGTGTACCGCTTCATCAACTGAACATGCCGTTTTTCCTTTCGGTTGCGGAATGCCAAGTTGCGCCAGCGTCCGTTCGAATTTGTCCCGGTTTTCAGCGCGATCTAAATTTTCAAGCGACGTACCGAGAATGCGCACGCCGCGCGCGGCTAGCTCCGCCGCTAAGTTGATCGCCGTTTGACCGCCGAATTGGACGATGACACCGATCGGTTGTTCTAAATCGATGACGTGCATCACATCTTCAATCGTTAACGGTTCAAAATATAACTTATCGGAAATGCTAAAGTCGGTAGATACCGTCTCTGGATTGTTGTTAATAATGATCGCTTCGTATCCTGCTTCTTTAATCGCCCATACGCAATGAACGGTCGCGTAGTCAAACTCAATTCCTTGCCCGATGCGAATCGGACCTGAGCCGAGCACGACGACGCTTTCGCGCGGGGTAACAACAGATTCGTTTTCTTCTTCATATGTGCTGTAATAATACGGCGTCTCTGATTCAAATTCTGCCGCGCACGTATCGACCATTTTATAGACAGGCGTGATTCCTGCTCGTTTGCGCATGTTGTATACGTCGCGCTCCGTCATGTTCCAAAGTTTCGCGATCGCCGCATCGGAAAAGCCGATATCTTTTGCTTTCGCTAGTACGTCTATATCGCCAACATGTTCACGTACAACTGATTCGTACTCTACAATACTTGCAATTTTTGTTAAAAAGAATACATCGATTTGACTCCATGCATGCACTTGTTCGACCGTTATGCCGCGCCGAAACGCCTCGGCGATGTAAAATAACCGTTCGTCCCCCGCTTTTTGAATGCGTTTTTGCAATAGCGCATCATCGACTTGTTCTTTTAATTCAAGATGATATACGTTCGTTTCGAGCGAGCGCACCGCTTTTAATAGCGATTGTTCAAACGTGCGCCCGATCGCCATCACTTCGCCTGTCGCTTTCATTTGCGTACCGAGATGACGGTTCGCTGATTCAAATTTATCAAATGGAAAGCGCGGGATTTTCGTGACGACGTAATCGAGCGCCGGCTCAAAGCAAGCGTACGTTTTTCCTGTCACCGGATTCATCATTTCATCAAGCGTTAAACCGACCGCAATTTTTGCAGCTAACTTCGCAATCGGATATCCGGTCGCTTTCGAAGCGAGTGCCGATGAGCGGCTGACGCGCGGGTTGACTTCAATGACATAATATTGAAAACTGTGCGGATCAAGCGCAAGTTGCACGTTGCACCCACCTTCGATGCCGAGCGCGCGAATAATGCGAAGCGACGCGTTGCGCAACAGTTGATATTCGCGATCGCTTAACGTTTGGCTCGGAGCGACGACAATTGAATCGCCCGTATGAATGCCGACAGGATCAATATTTTCCATATTGCAAACGACGATGGCGTTATCTTTCGCATCGCGCATCACTTCGTATTCGATTTCTTTATAACCTGCGATGCTTTTTTCTAATAAACATTGATGGACAGGGCTCATTTTTAAGCCGCTTGAAACGATGTCCATCAACTCTGTTTCGTTCGTACAAATGCCTCCTCCTGTTCCACCGAGCGTAAACGCCGGTCGGACGATGACAGGATAACCGATTTGTTCGACGAATGCATATGCTTCTTGTAAACTATGAACGATGGCGCTCTCTGGCACAGGTTCGCCAAGTTCGTTCATGAGCGCACGAAATTGCTCGCGATCTTCCGCTTTTTCAATCGCTTCTAATTTCGTGCCGAGAATTTCAACACCGCACTCTTCAAGCACTCCTGCTTTCGCTAATTCGACCGCCAAATTTAAGCCCGTTTGTCCGCCAAGCGTCGGCAAAATCGCATCGGGACGCTCTTTGCGAATGACGCGCGCAACAAATTCAAGCGTTAACGGTTCCATGTATACTTTGTCGGCAATTTCTGTATCGGTCATAATTGTCGCTGGGTTCGAGTTGACGAGAATGACTTTATATCCTTCTTCCTTTAAGGCTAAACATGCTTGCGTCCCTGCGTAATCAAATTCCGCTGCTTGCCCGATGACGATCGGCCCTGATCCGATGACGAGAATCGTTTCAATATCTTGACGTTTAGGCATGAATGGCACCTCTTTCTTTTTTAAACTGTTCGATCATAGCGATAAAATCATCAAACAAGTCGTTAGCATCTTCTGGTCCTGGCGACGCCTCCGGATGAAATTGCACCGTAAACGCTGGAACGTCGCGATGGCGAATTCCTTCGATCGTTCCGTCATTTAACGCGATGTGCGTCACTTCTAACCGCGTATGAACGAGCGACTGTTCCGTAACGGTATAACCGTGATTTTGCGACGTAATCGCGACTTTCCCTGTTTCGATATGTTTGACAGGGTGGTTCGAACCGCGATGACCAAACTTCATTTTTTCCGTATTCGCCCCGCAAGCGAGCGCAAACAGTTGATGGCCAAGACAAATGCCAAAAAGCGGAACGTGGCCGAGCACACCTCGAATCATGTTAAGCGCCTCTGGCACATCTTTCGGATCCCCCGGTCCGTTGGATAACATCACCCCATCCGGATGAAGGCGCAACACGTCTTCTGCTGTTGCGTTATACGGGAGCACGATGACGTCACAATCCCGTTTATTTAACTCACGCAAAATGCCGTGCTTCATGCCAAAGTCGATCAATACAACGCGATGGCCGCGCCCTGGACTAGCGTACGGACTTTTTGTCGAGACGCGCTTCACTTGATCGCGCGCAAGCTCCGTTTCTTTTAAATGGGCAACCGCCTCTTCAACAGACACGTCCATGTCGCAAATCATTCCTTTTAACGTGCCATGTTGGCGAATGATGCGCGTCAGTTTCCGCGTATCTACTCCTGCTAATCCCGGGATGTTTTTCATGCGCAAATAGTCGTCAAGCGTATGTTCGCACCGCCAATTGGACGGCGATGAGCACGCTTCTTTGACGATAAAACCGAACACGTGTGGTTCAATCGCCTCAAAGTCGTCGCGATTTATGCCATAGTTGCCGATCAACGGATACGTCATCGTCACGATTTGTCCGCAATACGATGGGTCGGTTAAAATTTCTTGATATCCTGTCATTCCTGTATGAAAAACAACTTCGCCGATTGTTTGCACCGTGCTTCCAAACGCTTCGCCAACAAAGTGCGTACCGTCTTCTAAAATGAGTTGTCGCTTCATCACTCTCTCCCTTTCTGCCAAACGATTTTTCCGTCGACGACCGTCATCGTCGGCCATCCTTTACATACCCGGCCTGCAAACGGTGTGTTTTTTCCTTTTGAAGCAAACGTATGAGGATCGATAACTTGTTCCGTATGTAAATCGATAACGACAAAATCTGCTTTCGCTCCAACTTTCAGCTCGCCACCGTCGATACGAAACGTTTCCGCTGGTTTTTTCGCAAGCCAATCGACGAGTTGCTTTAACGTACATACTCCTTTTTCAACGAGGTGCGTGTATAAAAGCGGAAAGGCGGTTTCTAACCCAACGATGCCAAACGGGGCGAGCACCATTCCTTCATTTTTTTCTTCTTCTGTATGAGGGGCATGGTCGGTCGCGATCAAATCGATCGTTCCATCAAGCAATCCTTCGATTAACGCTTGTTGATCTTCTTTCGTGCGCAGCGGCGGATTCATTTTAAAGTTTGCGTCTAACGTTGGAATGTCTTCATCGCAAAGAAGTAAATGGTGCGGCGTCACTTCAGCGGTGACGCGAATACCTGCCCGCTTTGCTTCGCGCACGATGCGCACCGATTGTTTCGTGCTCATATGACAAACGTGATAATGGCAACCTGTCGCTTCCGCTAACAACACATCGCGCGCAATATGTACCGCTTCACAAACAGAAGGAATACCCGTCAGTCCGTGTCGTTTCGCAAACGCTCCGTCATGCACGCATCCTTTATACGTCAACGTTTCGTCTTCACAATGTGCGACGATCGGCATATTGAGAGCAGCAGCTTGCTGCATCGCCTCATACATCATGCGCGCGCTTTGTACGCCAACGCCATCGTCCGTAAACGCAAACGCCCCTGCTTCTTTTAATGCGGCAAAATCGACGAGCTGTTTGCCTGCTTGGCGCACGGTAATGGCGGCATACGGTAACACGCGCACGTGCGCTGTTTCGCGAATGCGCTGCATAAGCCATTCCATTTGTTGTTTCGAATCGGGAACAGGTTTTGTGTTCGGCATGGCGGCGATCGTCGTAAATCCGCCTTTCGCTGCCGCTAACGTTCCTGTCGCAATCGTTTCTTTATGCTCACCACCCGGCTCGCGCAAATGAACGTGCACGTCAATAAACCCCGGCGCGATAAATTGTTCACATACATCGATCACTTCCTCGCGATCGTGTGCCTCAATGCACGGGGCGATCGCAACGATGCGACCTTCGTCTATTTTTATATCGGTTAACATGAGCTCGCCCCGTTCATTAAGCAAGCGCGCACGTTTGAAAATGATAGCCATTTCGCTCTCCCCCTTTTTGCAACGCGCGTTTCAATACAGCCATGCGCACGTATACACCATTTTCCATTTGTTTAAAAATGCGTGACCGCTCACATTCGACGAGTTCGCTTGCAATTTCTACATCGCGATTGACAGGAGCGGGGTGTAAAATGATGCTCGTTTTCTTCATTTGCTTTTCTCGCTCAATCGTCAATCCATACTGGGCGTGATATTGTTCCTTCGTCCATCCCATTTGTTGTTCGTGGCGTTCATGTTGAATGCGAAGGAGCATGACGACATCCGCTTCTTTTACTGCCGTATCGAAATCCACGTACGTGCCGAACGGATTCGTCGCATCTTGCCACTCGGGCGGGCTGCAAAATAAGACGTTAGCGCCGAGCCTCGTTAATATTTCAGCATTCGAGCGGGCGACACGGCTATGACGAATGTCACCAACGATCGCCACTTGAAGCCCGATAAACGTGCCGAACTGCTGATGAATCGTCATTAAATCAAGTAGCGATTGCGTCGGATGATGACCGCACCCATCGCCGGCGTTAATGATCGGGATATGGACTACATCGCGCAACGGCTCAAAGTAATCGTCAGACGGATGGCGAATAACGACCGCTTCTACGCCGATTGCTTGCAACGTCCGAATCGTATCGTACAACGTTTCCCCTTTTTGGACGCTCGACATTTGTGCATCAAACGGAATGACTTCTAGCCCAAGCTTTCTCTGGGCGACTTCAAAGCTGCATTTTGTACGCGTGCTCGGCTCAAAAAATAAGTTCGCCACAAACGTTTGTTTATTTGCTTTCCACGTTTCCCCGTTCGCAAATCGTTCCGCTTCATGCAAAATGGCGAGCACTTCATCAACAGACAACTCGGTTAACGTCAGTAAATGCATATAAAACTCCCCCTTTTTATTAAAAAAACACCTTGCCATGCGAGGCAAGGTGTTGAAAAGCATGAGGAAAGAGACCGTTTTGGTAAACGGATTTCCTCGTTCACACCTTTGTAAGCCTCGCTGGACTTCATTTAAAAGGTGCATTATGCAACATCATGATGGTGTTCAAATGCGCTATCATTCATGGTCGGACGACCTGGTAAAATGAGGTTTAAGACGATGCCCGTGATCGCGGCAAGCGCCATGCCGTGCACTTCAAATTGCTCCGAGACTTTTACGACCGCATCCCCGATGCCGATGACGAGAATGACGGATGAAATGACTAAGTTTCGCTTATCGCCAAAGTCGATTTTACTATCGACAAGCATGCGCAAACCGGAAGAAGCGATAATTCCGAACAGTAAAATCGATACGCCGCCCATGACTGGCGTTGGAATCGAGCTGATGAGCGCCGTCACTTTGCCAAAAAATCCGAAGGCGATCGCAAGGACAGCTGCACCTGCTAACACGTACACGCTATATACGCGCGTAATCGCTAATACGCCGATATTTTCTCCGTATGTCGTCTTCGGTGGACCGCCGATGAGCGCAGAAATCATCGTTGCTAATCCGTCTCCGAAAATGGAGCGATGCAAGCCCGGCTCTTTAATGTAGTTGCGACCGACAACTTTGCCTAATACGAGCTGGTGACCGATATGTTCAGATAGCGTCACGATCGCCACAGGAACCATAAGCAACACGATATCGAGCGTGATGCGCACGTCGTAATGAACGAACGGCAAGAGGAAGTCTGGCATTTCAAGCCATTTTGCTTTTGCGACCCCTGATAAATCGACGACGCCGATCGCTAACGCGTACACGTAGCCGACGATAATGCCCATTAATACAGGGACGAGGCTAAACATGCCCCGCGATAAAATCGAGAACATAATCGTTGCCGCAAGCGTCACGATCGCAACAGAAAAGTGCGTTAAACTATATTTTCCATCCGGACCGTTCATCGCCATGCTGACGGCGACGTTCGCTAACCCGAGTCCGATAACGATAATGACTGGACCGACAACGATTGGTGGCAACAAATTCATAATCCAACGATAGCCTGCTCTTTTAATCGCTAAAGCGACGATGCCGTACACAAGCCCCGCTAAAAAGCTGCCGATCATCGCCGCACCCGGTCCGCCCGCTGCTTTCGCTGCAATGATTGGCGTAATGAACGCGAACGACGAACCGAGATAAGCTGGCACTTGCCATTTGGTGACGATTAAAAAGGCGAGCGTGCCGAGTCCGCTTGAAATAAGCGCCATCGCTGGACTTAGCCCGACTAAATACGGAACTAAAATCGTTGCGCCAAACATCGCGAATAAATGTTGTAAACTAAGCGAAATGAGTTGCCCGAACGAAGGGACATCTTTCACGTCTAATACCGGTTTCATCATTCTCTCTCCTTTTTCTATTTATATAAAAAACCCTCTTTGTCCGTACGAAGGCACAAAGAGGGTGTAAAAAACCGTTCCCCTTTGTCAGCCTCGCTGGACTGCCTTTAAAAAGGGTGCTTTATTCATGTATGCTCACTTGATCCGTGTCATCGACTTCTTTTAACTCGACGACAATCATTTCCGAACTCGATGTCGGAATGTTTTTGCCGACGAAATCCGCGCGAATCGGCAATTCGCGATGGCCGCGGTCGACGAGAACAGCCAGTTGAATTTGCGCCGGACGGCCGAGATCCATGACGGCATCCATCGCCGCGCGCACCGTTCGACCAGTAAATAACACATCGTCGACTAAAATGACTTTTTGATTCGTCACAGAAAACGGGACGTCCGTTCCTTTGACAAGCGGTTCACGATCAGCCGTTTTTACCGTTAAATCATCGCGGTATAACGTAATATCTAGCTCGCCGACAGGAATGGCCGTTCCTTCAATTTGTTCAATGCGCTCGGCTAACCGCTTCGCTAAGTAAATGCCACGCGTTTTAATGCCGATAAGCACACAGCCGTCAATCCCTTTATTCCGTTCAATAATTTCATGGGCGATGCGCGTCAATGCGCGTCGAATCGCTTGTTCGTCCAATACAACTGCCTTTTGCATCATCTCACCTCCATACAAAAACCCTCTCACCGTTTGGCGAGAGGGTACATGTAGGCATACGTCACCTATATCCGACACCTTCTCAGCCTCACGGGACTGAACTTAAAGGTTCTTGTTCACTTGAATTCATTTTACGTTTCCTGTTTTCATTTGTCAACGATTATTTCGCAACATATCGAGCAATCGTTCAAATTCATAAGGGATCGGGGCTTCAAACTGCAAATATTCGCCCGTGCGTGGATGATGAAAACCTAATACCCCGGCATGGAGCGCCTGTCCATCAATTGGCAACGTTTTGCGCGGGCCGTATTTCGGATCGCCGGCGAGCGGGTAGCCAATATACTTCATATGAACGCGAATTTGATGCGTTCGCCCTGTTTCGAGTTGGCATTCAACAAACGTATAGTGATCAAATCGTTCAAGCACGCGAAAATGCGTCACCGCTTCTTTCCCATTTTCAACGACAGCCATGCTTTGACGATCGCGCGGATCGCGTCCGATCGGGGCATCAATCGTCCCATAATCATGCGGAATGACCCCGTGAACGATCG
This sequence comes from Anoxybacillus sp., assembly GCF_036834105.1. Taxonomy (NCBI): domain Bacteria; kingdom Bacillati; phylum Bacillota; class Bacilli; order Caryophanales; family Anoxybacillaceae; genus Anoxybacillus; species Anoxybacillus sp. The sequence goes on from NZ_DAITON010000028.1 coordinate 16,417, forward strand.
CCACATATTTGCGCGTCACCGTTTTGTTCACAAGCTGGTTTACAAGCGATTCGTGGGCAAGATCGTTTTTTGCGACCATTAACAAGCCCGACGTATCTTTATCGATGCGGTGCACGATGCCTGGACGCAATACGCCGTTAATGCCTGAAAGGTCTTGACAATGGGCAAGCAACGCATTGACGAGCGTCCCGCGCATATGCCCTGGCGCAGGATGAACGACCATGCCGCGCGGCTTATTCACTACTAATACGTCCGCATCTTCGTAATATATGTCAAGCGAAATATGTTCCGGTTCAACATGAAGCGGTTCGGGATCAGGAATAGAGATCATCACTTCATCGTCGACGTGACACTTATAATTCGGCTTCACCGCTTTTCCGTTGACAAGGACATTCCCTTCTTTTAGCCATTGTTGCACTTGAGAACGGGACCATTGTTCGTTTAATTCAGCAATGACTTTATCGATTCGTTCTCCGTCATGTTGGTCTTCAATCGTGAGTTGAATTTGCTCCATCGCTCATTCCCTTTCGTTGTTTTTCTTCGATCCATGTGTAAATAAACATGAGCACGACGCCAATCGTTAATGCAGCATCAGCAACGTTGAAAATCGGAAAGCTGTAATCAAATATGTACACATGAATGAAATCGACGACTTCTTTCCGAAAGACGCGGTCAATAAAATTGCCGAGCGCCCCGCCAAGCATGAGTCCAAGCGCAACACCAAACAACCGCTGCGTTGGCTGCAAGCGTCGAATGTATATGACGATGCCGACAACGACAACCATTGTAATCAAATAAAACAACCAAAATTGTCCTTGCAACATGCCCCATGCCGCGCCACGATTACGATGCGACGTTATATATAACACGTTTTCAATGATCGGAATGCTTTCCCCTAATTCCATATAGCGAACGACGAGCCATTTCGTCCATTGATCAAGCAAAATGACGACAAAAGCAAGCAAATAATATACCATCATACCCCTCCAAGATGAAATTCTTTTTCATTGTATCACAAACAATCCCCCCTTGAAAGCGAGGGGGGATGAGTGTTATTGCTTGACAATTGTCGCACAACGTGGACATAGCTCTGGATAATCAGCGTCCTCACCAACCGCCGGTGTAACGACCCAGCAACGGGCGCACGTTTTTCCTTCCGCTTGTTTAACAACGATCGCTGTTTTCGTGAACGTTTGTGCCTCGCTCGGTGCCTCAGCAAACGTTCCACCAATCGAAAACGCAGAAACGATTAACAATTGTTTCATATCTTCTTTAATAGAATCAATGAGCGCTTTCGTTTCGTCTGTCGGATATAAAACGACGTGCGCAGTGAGCGACTTTCCGATTAATTTTTCATTGCGCGCCACTTCTAGTGCCTTTAATACTTCGTCGCGCAGTTCCATAAACGCATCCCATTTTGCGACGATGCGATCAGCATCATCGATATGCACCGCCTCTGGCATATCAACAAGCTGCACACTTTCTTCTTTCACGTGCGGGATGTACGACCATACTTCATCCGCCGTATGCGGTAAAATCGGTGCGACAAGCTTCGTTAACGCAACGAGCGTTTCATACAACACCGTCTGAATCGAACGGCGTTCATGACTATTTGCCGCCTCGATGTACAACACATCTTTCGAGAAGTCAAAGTAAAACGCGCTTAAATCAACAGTGCAGAAGTTGTTCACTTCATGATAAATCGTCGCAAATTCATACGTTTCATATGCTTGTTTTACTTTTTCGATGAGACGATTTAATTTCACAAGCATATAGCGGTCAACTTCGCGCAACTCGTCGATAGCGACTCGTTCCGTTGGATTGAAATCGAACAAGTTGCCGAGCATAAAACGGAACGTGTTGCGAATTTTACGATACACTTCTGCCACTTGTTTTAAAATGTTGTCGGAAATGCGCACGTCTGCTTGATAATCGACCGACGCAACCCAAAGGCGCAAAATGTCCGCGCCGAGCTGCTCCATCACTTTTGCTGGCACGACGACGTTGCCGAGCGATTTGCTCATTTTCCGTCCTTCGCCATCTAATACGAATCCGTGGCTTAAGACACCTTTATACGGCGCTTTGCCTGTGACGGCAACCGCTGTCGATAGCGATGAGTTAAACCAGCCGCGGTATTGGTCTGATCCTTCTAAATAAAGGTCTGCTGGACGTTGTAAATCATCGCGTTCTTCTAATACCGCTTGATGAGAAGAGCCGGAGTCAAACCATACGTCCATAATGTCCGTCTCTTTCGTAAAGCGACCGTTTGGACTGCCTGGGTGCGTAAATCCTTCTGGAAGTAAATCTTTCGCTTCCCGTTCAAACCAGACGTTTGATCCGTATTGACGGAACAAGTTCGATACGTGCTCAATCGTTTCGTCTGTAATAATTGGCTCGCCATTTTCTGCATAAAAGACCGGAATCGGTACACCCCATGCGCGTTGTCGCGAAATGCACCAGTCGCCGCGATCGCGAATCATGTTATGAATGCGAATTTCGCCCCACGCTGGCACCCATGTCGTTTCTTCTACCGCTTTCAACAATTGCTCGCGAATTTTATCAATCGACGCAAACCACTGCGCTGTCGCACGGAAAATGGTCGGTTGCTTCGTGCGCCAGTCGTGCGGATACGAGTGCGTAATAAACGATAGTTTTAACAGAGCTCCAACTTCTTGCAGTTTTTCCGTAATCGCTTTGTTCGCATCGTCGTAAAACATGCCGGCAAACCCTGGCGCTTCTTCTGTCATATAGCCGCGCTCATCGACAGGGCAAAGAACGCCTAAGCCGTATGTTTGTCCGACGATAAAGTCATCTTCCCCGTGTCCCGGAGCGGTATGGACACAACCTGTTCCGGCATCCGTTGTGACGTGTTCGCCACAAACGACGAGCGAGTCACGATCGTAAAACGGATGTTTCGCCACGACGTATTCAAGTTCGCTTCCTTTTACTGTTTTTAATACAGTGACATGTTCCCAACCAATTTCTTTTTGTACCGATTGTAACAGCTCTGAGGCAACGACATATTTGCCTCCGTCTGCTTCGACGACGCTATATTGTAATTGTGGATGAACAGCGATACCTAAGTTCGCTGGAATCGTCCATGGTGTCGTCGTCCAAATGACGATTTTTTCATCGCCATCAAGCACGCCTTTTCCGTCTTTCACAGGAAAGGCGACGTAAATCGACGGCGAACGTTTATCTTTATATTCAATTTCCGCTTCGGCAAGCGCGGATTCGCTTGATGGCGACCAATATACCGGCTTTAGCCCTTTATAAATGAGCCCTTTTTTCGCCATTTCACCGAACACTTTAATTTGTTGTGCTTCATATTCTGGCTTTAGCGTAATGTAAGGGTTGTCCCAATCACCGCGCACACCAAGTCGTTTAAATTGTTCGCGCTGGCGGTCGATTTGCTCGTACGCATATTGTTCGCACAGCTTGCGAAACTCGGCGACACTCATTTCTTTTCGATTGACACCTTTCGTTTTCGTCAATGCCGTTTCAATCGGCAAACCGTGCGTATCCCATCCCGGCACGTACGGTGCACAGTAGCCGCTCATCGATTTATAGCGCACGATAAAATCTTTTAAAATTTTATTGAGCGCATGTCCCATATGAATGTCGCCGTTCGCATACGGCGGTCCGTCATGTAGCACAAAAAGCGGACGATCTTTCGTGCGCTCTTGCACTTTACGGTAAATGTCCATTTCTTCCCACTTCGCTTGTATTTGCGGTTCGCGTTGCGGCAAATTGCCTCGCATCGGAAAATCGGTTTTTGGCATGAGTAACGTATCTTTGTAATCCATGACTATACCTCCTCGTATAGTATGTTTAGAAAGATTTTTAAATCGAATTTCCAGTTCGATA